>NZ_OY782772.1:300000-576733 GCF_963678245.1 uncultured Sunxiuqinia sp. | reverse complement strand
TATCAATTCCCAGATATTCTGTCCCTCACTTATGGCGGAAGAATAATTCCTGTTAGTTGCTTCATAAGACAAGTTGATATCATATTGCAGATTTTTCAATATATCAATATTAGACTTCATCCTGACAAAATATTTTTTGTCGTCATCTTTTCCAAATTTAGGTAAGCCTTCCTCATTCTGATATCCCAATGAAATTAGATAGGAATATTTTTCGCCACCTCCAGACAAGCCTAAATTATAATTTTGCAATCCACCATTACCTATGATGTGATCATTCCAATTCTGGTCTTTATAGAATTTTTCGTAACCAGACCAGCGGCCCCAGCTGCCTGCCGGAAGAACCATATCACTTCCATCAAGTATTAGTTGTAATTCTTCCTGAGTGTATTCAATAGGAAATGAACCGTCGGTAATCTCTAATGCCATGGCTGCATGTTGGTAAAGACTTGCGGTTTTTTTCAGTAGAGCAGGTTTCTTTACAGAATAATACGCATCTAGATTAACTCTTAATTCTTGGTTCTTTTTAGCATTTTTTGTTGTGATCAGTATTACGCCATCGGCAGCACGAGCTCCGTAAATCGCCGCAGTTCCGTCTTTCAGCACCGATATATTTTCAATATCAGCCGGATTGATTGTACCCAGGTTTCCTTCAGCTCCATCAATCAATATCAATGGTGAACCTCCGTTTTATTGATGAAACATCACGTATTCTTAATACAGGGTTGCTTCCCGGTGCTCCACCTGTACGTATCACTGTAAGTCCGGGAATTTCACCCTGAAGAGCATTTGCCGCATTCTGTACAGGCCTCGACTGAAACGTTTTAGCGTCGGTAGTTGAGATAGCCCCGGTAAGGTTCGCCCGTTTAACAGTACCATACCCAATAGCCACCACTACCACTTCCTCAATACCGATCGCATCTTCAGCCATAACAACATTAATGCTTGTTTTCCCAGCCAGATGGATTTCCTGTGTCCTCATTCCTAAAAACGAAAAAAAACAAAGTGCCATCAGCGGGAACATTTGAAATGGTATAGTTTCCATCGAAATCGGTAATCGTGCCTTGAGTAGTTCCTTTTAATTCAACGGTTACTCCCGGAAGTGGCAAGCCAGAGGTGTCAGTCACACGTCCAGACACCGTAATCTTTTGTTGAACCGTATTTTCGGCTATATTTGTTGAGATAGCAATTTGTCTTTTGTCTATCTTATAGGTCACATTTGTTCCTTTAAAAATTTCGTCAAGTATTTCTGGGATCGACTCATTTTCAACATCAACGCTCACCACCTTTTCAACATCAACCGCCTTGGCGTTAATATATGAAATAGAAATCTGTATGATTTTCAATTTGTCCTAACACACTTCCTTATGGACGTATTTTTCAGGTTTAGGCTCAGACGGTTTTGTTGAGCGTGTGCGTTTGTTGCAAAAATTTGCACTACACTTATCAGTATTGCAAACAGCGTTAGTCTCATTGTTCTTAACAGTTTCGATCTCCACAGAGGCTTAGCCGTGGAAATCCATGAATAATGATTTTTTTTCATAAATTTGTAATGATTTGAGTTTTATAATTCAAATTTTTATGTGCACAAAGTTTAAGGAGCTTAAGCACATATGAAACAGAGAAGGAGGTGTTTGTAGCATCTCCTTTTTTTTAGCATCGTTTTATTTCATAAGCGGTTGTTTTAGGTTAATTACAAGTAATTTTAGTAGAGCTTTATTATTGTTCTGTTGCTGTCATCTTTACCAAGAGTATAGTTGACATGGCATGTGAATTTAATGTAATCTAGAACTTCAACCAGATTTTCGTCTTGGAATGTTGCATTAAACGCTGGGTCATAAATGGCAGAATCTTCAACGATGAAATCTGCGTTAAACTTTCGTTCCAATATCTTAATGACTTCATCCATTGGTGTATCTTTGAAAACTAATAACCCATTTTTCCAAGCGGTATAATCTCCTATGGATGTTTTTTTCACCCTGACATCTTTTATCGCTGTATTATATTCTGCTATTTCTCCAGGCTCCAGTTTATAACTGAAGGATTTACTTTTTTCATGCTGCAATTCAACTGCTCCTGTTTCCAGGGCAACGGTTATCTTCTGGTCATCCGGGTAAGCGCTGACATTAAACTTAGTTCCCAAAACCTTCACTTTAAAATCATTGACACTAACCGTTAATGGGATTCTTTTATTCTTTTTGATGTCAAAATAGGCTTCTCCTGTTAAGGATAGATCACGATTATCCCGAGAGTAGTTGTTGTTGTATGTTAACGTACTTCCTGAGTTTAACAACACAACTGAGCTGTCCGGTAAAATCACTTCAGCGATCTGTTTATACTTAGCAACTACTGATGTGTATTTTAAGTCGGTCTCATTGGCAAATTGATTTTTCAGGTAGAATGCTAAAGGTAGTGTACACAAAAACAATAGCAGAACAGCAGCGTATTTTAAAAGAAGGTTTGTTTTTAAACGGAATGTTTTACTTCTCGGATTTAGTCTTGCTTGCAACTTTTTGTATGAATTTTCGATTTTGTATTCCGGCATATGCTTGGCTGATGCCAAAAAAGCCCATGCTGCTTTTGCCTTATTGTATATCTTTTCACTTTCCGGATCCTTTTCGATCTCTGAAAACAATTCTTCTTCACGTCTTGGCTCAATACAGCCTGCGGCAAGATTAATGATGTCCTCAGTATTTTTCACATTTCGTTCCATACACTTATTATTTGCACGAAATTGAATTTACCCTATATGAAATTTCAAAAAAAGTTTGAATTAAAATGTAACAACCAGCTTATTATTCTCAAAAATAGAATGTTATGAAATAAAAATATAGGTCACCAATGGGAGGTAATCTTTTAATGTTGATTTAAATATTTTCAGGCTTCTGGTTATATGCCCTTCAATAGCTTTGGTCGTAATATTGAGTTCTTTTGCGATTTCCCTGTTTTTCATTCCTTCGAACCGACTCAGCATAAATACCTTTTTGCACTGAGGAGGTAAATCTTCCAAAGTTTTATCGATGATTTGCTCAATCTCGTTAAAAACCAGGACTGACGTATCAATTGCATCTAAAGCTTTTAGATTTTGGTTCAATTCATTCGGAGCGGCTAAGCCCGAAGTGAATAGTTTTTGTCTGTAGCGTTGATCCCGAAGCCGGTATAAACAATTGTTCCTTGCAACTGAATATAAATAAGAACTGACATTCATATCCTCCTTTAAGGTTTGCCGTTTCTCCCAAAACGTTGCAAATGTATCCTGCACAATATTCTCCGCGATGTCATCTATGCGAATGAATTCGTAAATAAAATAATACAATCTCGGAAAATATTTATTGTAAAGAACTTTAAAGGCAACATCGTCGCCATTCATAATTTTATTTACAAGTTGTGCTTCGGGGTCAGTCATTTCAATTAATTCCAAGTGTGACAAAACTAACAAAAAAACAAAACTTAGTCTAATCAATCCGTCCGGCAAGAAATCTCATTTTTTGTTCAGATATTCTGCCTTCTTTGTCATTTATGCCGGAACGTAATTGATCCGGATTAATATAGGGCCAATATGCCTGAGCGGAGTAATAGCAAAATTTGTTATCTCAGCTTCAACTTGAGCTTTCCCACATCTTCGCTAATCTTTTTTTCCAATACTTTGGCATAGATCTGAGTCGTCGAGATGCTTTTGTGTCCCAGCACCTGGCTAACTGTTTCAATTGGGACACCATTGCTCAAGGTAACTGTGGTTGCAAAAGTGTGACGGGCCAAATGAAATATCAGGTTCTT
Organism: uncultured Sunxiuqinia sp.; assembly: GCF_963678245.1. NCBI lineage: Bacteria > Pseudomonadati > Bacteroidota > Bacteroidia > Marinilabiliales > Prolixibacteraceae > Sunxiuqinia > uncultured Sunxiuqinia sp. Next base: position 572,959 of record NZ_OY782772.1, on the reverse strand, counting down.
ATTGATCTCGCAGAGATCAGCAATTTCTTTTAAATAGCTGTTCAATTTCTGGTTTAAAATCAAAGGAAACACTTTATCCTTACTTGCTGATTTGGGAAGTTTCCTGTATCTTTTAAAAATTTCCAGTGCTTTGGGAAGAAGCGGAATTCTCAGTTTTGTATCTGTTTTTTGCCGTTTTGAAAAGATCCAATATTGGCCATCTATTCCCAAATTGATTTCATTCGGGCTCAGGTTAATGGCATCGATATAAGAAAGGCCAGTGTAGCAACTGAAAACAAAAACATCCCTCACAATTTGTAACCGTTCGACTTTTAGCTTTTTGTTTTCAATGGCATGTAGTTCTTTTTCCGTTAGAAACCCACGATCAACCTTACGAAAGCTAAGTTTATAGAAGTCAAACGGGTTTTGGGTTATCCAGCCCAGGCGAAAACTGAGGTTAATCATTTTGCGAAACCTTTCCTGGTGTTTCATCACCCCGTTGTTCCCAATAGGCTTCTGGTGATCCAATGGCTGGTAATTTCTCAGGAAATATTCAAAATCAGTGATAAACTTGTAGTTGACCTGTACCAGGTAGATATCCGAAGACTTGAATTTACTTTTCAGGAACCGTTCCAGATACTTCTTTGTGGTCCGGTAGTTTTTTATGGTCCCGGGGGAAAGGATACTGGTTTGGGTGGTGTTGTGATAATCCACCAGTTCGATTAGCGTGTGCTCATCAGAGTCCCCAAGAAAAAGTGCTTTGATATTTTCCGGGGTAATCTTCTCTATGTTGATCTGCAACTCTCGGTAAGCATCTGTTAGTTGCGAACGGACATGCTCCAGATAACTGTTAAACTTCTTGGCTTCCGGACTAAAGCCCTTTGCCATTCCGCGGGCTTTATTCCATTCTTCAACTGCAATGGTTTTCTTCAGGGAAATCTCGATCCGACGCGTCTCTACGGTAATCCGGCGTAAACCAGCCCCTTGTCTCTGTTCTTTTTGCCAGTCCGGATAATGAACTGAATACCAAAGGTGTGGATTGTTTTCATATCATTTAATTTTTATCGGTTTAATCCGTTTTAACTGCTTCAGTTGAAAAACAAGGTCAAAAGACTCACCGGAATTCACCAAAACCGGTCAAAAATCATGGTCTATAATTACAAAACAGACCCTTGTTAAAAAACTGAATAACAAACGATTAATACTTCCTGATGAGTTCGAAGTTAAATAAAGAAAGACTCACCGTTTAACTCACCTGAACTGTGATATTTTCTGATATGAATTGATATGACTAAAAACAAAAAGCCTGTAAATCATACAATTTACAGGCTTTTGACTTCCTTTGATTTCCCCTATCTGTCGGGATACCAGGATTCGAACCTGGGACCCCCTGCTCCCAAAGCAGGTGCGCTAACCGGACTGCGCTACATCCCGAATAATATTTTAATGCGGAGAGAGGGGGATTCGAACCCCCGGTACCCCTTGCGAAGTACGCCAGTTTAGCAAACTGGTGGTTTCAGCCACTCACCCATCTCTCCTGAAATATCGTGACTAAATTTTTTTTTCTCCTTAATTCTCTTTAGAACTGTTTCATTCTGAGCTTACCCCTCTGTGAATGTGCGTGCAAATATAGAACTACTTTTTTCTTTCGCAAAATTATTTCAACAAAAAAACAAATGATTTTCACCCCTTATATGCGAAGTTGCTTATTGCCAAGCAAAAACAATAATAACAAGGGTTTCGAGGGCATTTGTACGCAGAAAAAACGATAAAGTTAATCTCGAAAAACATTGATTTATCCGATCGTATTATAAATCAATGAGATATTCCTAAAATGTTATTAAATCCTGCATTTTACTTGGAAAGTCAGCATCCTAAAACTATATTTGATCTAAGAAAACGTTCTTTCACAAAGGTATTGTCCGCATTAATTCAAATTTGGTAAATTCAACAGTTTATATCGAACCGAGAAAGCTTTTGGACGTAAAGACAGGCCTTGTAGCTTCGATTTATCGAAGTGAGTAGTTTACTACCGGTGGAAGTCTGATCGTTCAGGCACTCAAATCCTTATTTTTAGGGATTTTACACAAACGAATTAATGCGGATTTTTTTTGCTTTTTAGTTAGCTACTTTTATTCTCTTCTGAACAAAGAAATATAGCAATAGCAATACCGCAACGAAGGCACTTATTCGTCCAAGGTAATCTCCATATTTTACGTAAAAAGTTAACTTCTCATTAGCTCTCAAATTCCCACTTATAGCCGTTTTTACGTCATAGTTCGTTTTTTTCAGAATATCTCCCCGCTGGTTTATCAACGCTGAAATACCGGTATTTGCTGAACGTGCAATACTTCTTCTTATCTCAATCGCTCGCAGGCTCGAAATCGCTAAATGTTGACGATAACCAATTGTTCCTTTCCACCAACCATCATTGGTCAGCATCACAATTAATTCAGCGCCATTCTTTACGTTTGTGCTAATATATTGTCCAAAAACTGATTCAAAACAAATGACCGGTGCTATTTTCAGGCCTGAATTGGTTGTGAAAACCGTTGGGGCATCTTGCCTTCCAAGACTGCCGGTTGCCCCTCCCAAATCAACAATATATTGTTCGATAAACGAAAAATATTTACTAAAAGGCATCTTCTCGACCCCACTAACCAACTTTCCTTTGTGATAAATCTGCACAAGGGGATTTTCATTAACCAGCAAGGCTGAATTATAGATATCGAAGTATTGATTTCGATCAGCGTCCCATCGACCTGTTTTGGAAGGCTTTTCATCAACATTAAAGTATTTCATAGTATTTGCCCCCAATACAAAGCTGACCTGCTTACTTTGTTTTGCCAGCTCGCGAAACTGAAATATCGAAGACCGTGTGGGTAAACTGTCATTTTCGATTAACGTTGGCAGAGCAGTTTCCGGAGCAATCACAAGAGCTGTATTCTTATTCAATAATGAGTCAGTTAGTTCCAACAAAGTAGCGATCTGCTTTTCCCGTTGCTTATCGCCGAATTTTTCTGTGTATGGATCAACATTAGGCTGAAGAACCACCACCTGATATTTTCCTCCAATCTCTACATAATTCTGATAATAATGATTCGACCAAGTGAATGATATAAAAATAACAGCGCAAAATACAAACAAATAAACCACAGTCTGAAAAACCTGCTTTTTGAGAACATTTTTCAGGAAGTTAAATAGAATAAGATTGGCTACCAAAATCAAAAGCGAGCCGCCCAAAACTCCGGTGAATTCATACCATTGTATCAGTCTCACTTGGTTGGCAAATCCGTTACCTAAAGTTAGCCACGGCCATTCCATATCCCAATTGAAATGTAAATACTCGAAAGCAAGCCAAAATGCAAGCAGCGAAATATTAGCATGACTTACATTGAACTCTCGCTTCATACGATGAAACATCCACCAAACAGTAGACATTAACAATGCATTAAGAGTAACAATGACAATCATTCCAAAAGGAACTGCCCGTCCGATCCAGTAACAGGAAAGCAAATTCCAAGTCAAAAAGCTAAAAAAAGAATAGCCTAAAAACTCAATATGCGAATGTTGTTCTTTGTTGCTACAAATAAAATCTTCTACCAATAACAGGGGAACAAAAGCAAATAACAAATCCCACCATCCAGTCCCTGTAAGCCACGGAATACTTAACAAGACTCCACTTAATAGTGACAATAAGACTAAATAATATTTTTTCATAAATCGGTCAGAGAATTCTGAGTAAGAATTGCTTCTTTGGTATTTTTATTTCGATCAAAAATAAAATCAATTCGCCCCAAAACCATTCCTCCCCAACCTGCTTGATTGACAATAATCCGATTACCATTAGCATTTCTCAACTCCAATGGTACATCCAAAAATGTATGAGTATGACCTCCAATAATCAAATCGGTATGATGAGTTTCTGCCGCCAGCAGTTTATCCGAAACTTTCGTCTCAGCATACTCCAGTCCAAGGTGAGATAAGCAAATAACGACATCGCAGGCTTTTTCATGCTTCAGAAAGACTTCTTTTTCGAGTGCGATCTTTACCGGATCTCGGTATATTGTTTCCTGATAATTGCGCTCACTAACCAAGCCTTCTAACTCAATACCCAAACCATAAACGCCCACCTTGATACCATTCTTTCGAAATATTGTAAACTCAGGAAAAATATTAAAAAGGCGTGTATTTGAAAAATCGTAGTTGCTGCAAACAAATGGAAAATTTGCGAAGTCAATAGAATTCTCAATGCCTGCCAGTCCATTATCAAATTCGTGGTTTCCAATAGTGGAAGCATCATATCCCATTTCTGACATAACTTTCAAGATCAGCTCACCTTTATAGTAGTTAAAATAAGGAGTCCCCTGAAACATATCACCCGCATCGAGTAACAAAACATTGTCGTTCTTTTCTTTAATTCGATTAATCATCCCTGCCATTCGGGCTAAGCCTCCCCGCCCCTGATAAGTCGAATTACCCTCTGGAAAAGGATCAATATGGCAGTGAATATCGTTGGTATGGAGAATCGTTAAACTTTCCAGATCCTGCTTAGCCAGCAAATCGTAGGGTAAGGCAGATAAACCCACACCGGCTGAAACTCCCACCAGATCTCTTAAAAACTTCCTCCTGCTATTCATAATACATCCTCCCGTCGAGTTCAACTTGTATACGCTTGCCTCTTTTAAATTGTTCATTCAGACTATCAATCACCACATCGCGAATTTTTAAGCCTGTACTTATAAATTGCTTTCGATCTAACAACATACTCATATTATCACCTCCCGCAGCAACGTAGTCGTTGGTTACAATCCAAAAATCTTTCGATCTATCAATTGGCTTTCCCCCAACGAGAAGCGTTCCGATAGAATCATCATTTATTCTCAACCGAATGCCAGCAACTCCATCACCTCCGCGACTTGCGATCTGACTGACAAACTCAGACATAGTTTCACCGTCCACTTTTAATAAAACCATGGTATTTTCAAAAGGCATCAACTCATAAATATCCCCCACAGTAATCTGTCCTTTTGGCAAGGAAGAACGCAAGCCACCGTAGTTTACAAAGGACATGTCTGGTTTAAAATTTTTGTAATTCATTTTGCAATAAGCAACACCCGATTGCAGGATGAGGTCGGCCATCAAATTAGTCAACTTGCTTTCAGGCTTTTCTGCAACCAATTCTTCGTCCGAGATTGAAATTACTTTCGACATATCGCTCTCCAAATTGAGCTTATACGGCATAACCATCAAAATAATTGAAGAATCAGCAGATAGTTCGGTTGATGCAACAGGAATGTTCTGAGCCTCCACATCGCTGATATTCAGAGACGTCTTACAGGAACCCATGATTATTAACAATCCAATGATGAAAACTGTGCTTCGCATTCGTTTTATTTTTACGGAATATAAAATAGCTTTATTCAAAATTACGTTTTCAATATTACATATAAACATTAAACTTGACATTTCGTTCTTATTAAAACATTGTAAAATACATGAAGAACAAATTTTCAGATAATAGAATCAGCTTTTCGCATAAATATTTCCGTTTGTTTTTGTTGTTACTTTTCCTTACAACCAACATCATGGCGCAAGATTACAAAATAGTTGTTGCAAAAAAAGGAGACGGAATTTACAGTTTACTAAAACGGAATGGATTGTCTCCTTCAGATCACTTTAACCCTTTTATTGAGCTAAATAAAAACAAGCTGGGCAGAAATAATACCTTATTTGCGGGTCAAAGTTATTCGTTACCTATTGAAGGAGAAATGACAAATAGCATACCGGTAACCGGAACCACTTATTCGATTTTCGGGAAAGCATACGAAAAAGTCATTCCAGTTGACAATGCCTTAAATGGTGCAGTTTACTATTTAGTAAGCGGTCATGGCGGCCCTGATCCCGGAGCTGTTGGCCGCTACAGCAATCATACACTCTGTGAAGATGAGTATGCATACGATGTTACTTTAAGGCTTGCTCGTAGGTTGATCGAACATGGCGCTTTGGTTTATATGATTATCAGAGATGAAAATGATGGTATCAGGGATGAAAGCTACTTAACTCCTGACAAGGATGAAAAGTGCTACCCAAACCACACAATTCCCCGAAATCAGGTGAAACGACTTCGACAACGAAAAGACGCAGTGAACAAGCTATACATTAAGCATAAAGGGAGTTTTCAAAGACTAATTATTACTCATGTAGATTCAAGAAGCAGAGGAGAAAACATCGATGTTTTTTTCTATCATGACAAACGCAGCAAGACAGGGAAAAAATTAGCCAGCAACCTACAGCAGACTTTTAAAAAGAAATACGATACTCACCAACCCAATCGGGGATATCATGGAACAATATCAGATCGAAATTTATACGTACTGAAGTACAGTTACCCTCCCGCCGTCTTTATTGAATTGGGAAATATCAATCACTATCGCGATCAGCAACGATTTATACGCAATAATAATCGACAAGCAGTGGCAAACTGGCTTGCTGAAGGTTTATTGATCGATTTTAAAAACAATAAATGATTCAGATTTCCGAGCATAGAAGCATTGTCCTGTTTGACGGATATTGCCATTTATGCAGTCGGTCGGTGCAAACAATTCTAGAATATGACAACGAAAAGAAGTTTCTATTTTGCCCCTTAAGCAGCGACACAGGCCAGGAATTAATTTCTCAATTCAACATCCCTTCAAATATCGATTCAGTTATTTTAATTCAGAATAAGTATTACTATATCCAATCGGACGCCGCCCTAATTATCGCAAAAGAGCTGGGAGGCTTTTTTAAACTCATCTTGATATTTAAAATACTTCCACGAAAGTGGCGCGATCAAATTTACCAGTGGATTGCTAAAAATCGTTTTAATTGGTTTGGAAAACGAAACAGTTGCATGATTCCATCAGCCGATGAAAAAGATCGCTTTCTCTAAAACTCGAATTTGCCTCGCTCATGCTGAAGGTATCGGGCAGACAAATGGCCCATCAATTTACTAATATGGTCGACAGCTGACTGTGTAGTAGCTGAAATCTCCTTGTTTTGAAGCCGCAATAGAATAATGCTATATAAAGCTTGAAATCCTAATCGAATATCGTTATCTTCCTTTTCGAGGCTCTTGGATTTAAATTCGTTCAACACGGGTTTTGCTAGTTGAAATAGCGCTGGGTACTGACGGTCCTTACCTGTTTGTAGTAGCTGAATGTGAAATTCATTCAGATCATCAATCAAGTTTAAGATAAACTGCAAATGTCCGGTCTTTGTAACTCTTTCCTTCTCCATCATGGCAGCCAAATTACGGTACCAATCGAAAATCTCGAGACGCGTATCGTCATCAACATCAAACCGGGAGACTAGACTTTTGCCAATTTGATCAAGATCAAAATTCAATGCGCGCAGCAAATCCTCAACCTGCCACAGATATAGAATATACTCAGCAATGTTTTTCTTACGTTTTTCTTTGGCAATTAACATGATTACTCGTCTCCTTGGAAGAAGTCATCTAAATCTCTTCTTTCTTTTTTTGTTGGGCGGCCTGTTCCACGTTGACGGTTAAACCACCCCATATTCTTTTGCACTTCCAGTATTTCCAGCTCTTCTTTTGGTGTCACATCCTCTACAAAGTCATCAACAAGCTTTGCCCCCATGCGCTTCCCGGCGAGTTTTAATACCTTATAACTATAGGTTGCCGGAGATTTACGAACTTTAATAACGTCCCCTATTTTTATGCTTCGTGATGGCTTTACAGGCAAATCGTCAATTGAAATCCGACCTTTCTTAACGGCTTCTGTTGCTGCACTTCGGGTTTTAAATACCCGAACAGCCCACAGCCATTTATCAACACGAACCTGATCACCCATATCATTTTCGTTTATTGAATTGATTCATTGTCCGGGCAACACCAATTGTGCCATAGCTTTTGATAATTTCAATGCAGGTATCTATTTTTTGAGGTAGTTCAACAGCTTCGTCTTTGCCCCAGTCTTCGAGCACATATTCCACCTGCTGGCCAGGACGAAAATCATTACCAATACCAAATCGAAGTCGGGCATAGTCGCTTCGCCCCATTACCTGTTGAATATCTTTAAGACCATTGTGCCCCGCATCTCCACCTTTGGCACGTAACCGAAGCGTACCAAAAGGCAGCGCCAAGTCATCGGTTAGAATCAAAAGGTTGTCGAAACTTATCTTTTCCTTTTGCAACCAGTAATTCACAGCCTTACCACTCAAATTCATAAAAGTGGTTGGTTTGAGCAATACAAATGTTCGTCCTTTGAATTTGTATTCAGCAACAAAGCCATAACGCTTATCATTAAAAACAATATTGGACGCATCAGCTAGAGCGTCCAATATTTTAAATCCTATGTTGTGCCGGGTATTTTCATATTCACTTCCCGGATTTCCAAGTCCTACTATTAAATATTTCATACGTTGGTATTCATTTTATCTGACAATAACGTATGCAAAGGGAAATTCCCTATTCTTCAGAAGCTGCTTCTTCTCCTTCAGTTTCTACTTCTTCAGGCTCATCCTCCGGTAAAGGTGCTAAACCAAGTGCAGCACGGGCGGCACGTGTAATAACAATAGAAACAACAGGTACTGATTTGTTGTTTAAGAATTGAATATTATCCATTTCCAGAGCACCAACTTTAAAGCTATCTCCCAATTCAAGATTAGTAATGTCAATCTTAATCGTATCAGGAAGATCTTTAGCTAAAGCTTTAACTTTCAATCGGCGTAGGTTCACTTTTAACTTACCTCCAGTTTTCATACCTTTTGCATAACCAGAAACTTTAATTGGAACTTCAATCTTAACTGGTTTTTCATCGGTCGTTTTCAAAAAGTCAACATGAAGAACCTGATCATCCACCGGATGAAATTGAACATCTTGCATGATTGCCTTATAAACTGTACCATCAATATCCAAATCAATTAGATATACGTTTGGGGTGTAAACCAGTGGACGAAAAGCGGCTGCATCAGCGTAAAAATGAATGGGCTCTTCGTTTCCATACAAAACGCATGGTACCTTCTCTTCACTTCTTAATTTCTTTGATTCTTTTTTTCCAAGACCTTCTCTTAGATGGCCTTTAACTTCAATTGATTTCATTTTAAAATATTTTATTAATTATGGTACTCAGTCCTCCCTTTTGTTAAAAGGGCAAACAGCATACATAACCTTTATGCCGTTGGAAAAAGCGGTGCAAATGTATTAATTTATTTAAAGAAAAGCGAACTAATCGACTCATTTTTATACACTCGCTGAATAGCTTCTCCAAACGCTTCGGCTACTGAAATATACTTGATCTTTTTTGACTCCTTCTTCGGGGGTATTGAATTGGTGAAATAAACCTCCTGTAATGCAGATTCCTCGATTCGTTCGTAGGCTGGTGCTGAAAGTAAACCATGAGCAGCAAATGCCCGAACCGAATTTGCTCCTTCTTTGATCATTAAGCCGGCTGCCTTAGTTATGGTTCCGGCAGTGTCGATCAGGTCGTCTACAATAATTACGTCCTTGTCGCGCACGTCACCAATCAAGGTCATACTTCCCACAACATTCGCCTTAGCACGAGACTTGTGACATATTACCATATCGGTTCCCAGCATACGAGCATAGGTATTTGCTCGTTTTGTACCGCCAACATCTGGCGAAGCAATTACGATATCACGCAATCCCATTTTCTTAATAAAAGGAATAAACATCGCCGAGGCAAACAAATGATCAACGGGAACGTTAAAGAAACCCTGAATTTGATCAGCGTGTAAATCCATGGTTATAATACGATCGACACCTGCTGCTGAAAGCAGATCGGCCATTAACTTGGCTCCAATAGAAACTCGTGGTTTATCTTTTCTATCCTGACGAGCATATCCAAAATATGGGATGCAGGCAATAATTTTATACGCTGAAGCTCTTTTGGCAGCGTCAATCATTAACAACAACTCCAACAAATTGTCAGCTGTAGGAAATGTTGATTGCACTAGAAAAACATGTGCTCCACGTATTGTTTCTTCAAAACAGGGTTCAAACTCACCATCTGCAAAAATAGGACAGGAAGATTTTCCCAAGTCAACATTAACACTTTTACAAATCTCTGTAGTTAGATACTTGGTTGCCGTACCAGTAAAAATCTTTAACGGAGCCTTTTTTGACATTTTTTTTCTTTTAATTTATGTAGCTTCGGATCGCGGGCAAAGGTAAAAAAATCTTTAAAATATCTTTACCTGTATGAATTGGAAGTTCATTTAAATTGCATGCTAAGCTCCTTTTAAATAGCATAAAACTCTGTCTCACAAAAGTTAAAAAAACTAAATCAGATACTTTGCTCAATAAAGCTTAATATTTCTTCTCGCCCCATGCCATTTTCTGCCGAACTAACCAGAAGTGGAGGTAATTCCTCCCACTGCTTTAATAGTGTTTCCTTGTATTCGATCAGATTTTTAGCTAATTGGTTCGCTCCAAGCTTATCGGCTTTAGTGAAAATTAAAGCAAAAGGCACCTCCTTTTCACCCAACCAATTAATAAACTCCAGATCAATTTGCTGAGCTTCGTGTCTGCAATCAATCAAAACAAACAGGCAATACAGACTTTGTCTCTTCAACACATAATCGACGATGTAGGCTTGAAATTTCTGTTTGCTTTTTTTTGAAACTTTGGCATAACCGTAACCGGGTAAATCAACCAAGTACCAATCATCATTGATTACAAAATGGTTAATTAACTGTGTCTTTCCCGGGCGCGAAGAAGTTTTGGCTAATTTTTTCTGCCCGGTCATCATATTGATCAATGAAGATTTGCCCACATTTGATCGGCCAATAAAAGCAAATTCCGGTTTGATGGGATCAGGGCATTTACTAACATCCGAATTACTCATTAAAAACCGGGCATTTTTTATCTCCATAACTTCAATAAATTTCAAGTTCCAAATTCGGTGTCAGTAATATACTTTTACTAGTCTCAACTCACACTAGCCGACAAAATTAGTAAACTCTTACAAATGAACTTCCAACAGCTTTACACCTTTACTCTGTGGGATGAGGATAAAATGCTCCAAAGCTGCAGGAACCAGTATTGTATCACCTTTCTTAACCGTTTCAAGTCCTTCCTGATATTCAATTTCCAAATCTCCTTCCAGGCAAATGTAAATCACAAAAGTATCCTTTTTATGAAAGTCTCGCTCCAGCTTTTGATCCAACTCAAGTACATTTGTGGTAAAATACTGGCATTTCACTGCCTCAACCGGCTCATTTTGTTTCCGCTCATAATCAGTCTTATATGATTCAGGCACGGCAAAATCAATAGCATCCAAAGCCAATTCGGTATGTAACTCACGCCCATTCCCTTGTGCATCTTTTCGGTCGAAATCATAAATACGATAGGTGACATCAGAAGTTTGCTGAATTTCTGCAACCAACACCCCACGGCCAATTGCATGTACACGACCTGCCGGCATAAACAGGATATCCCCTTCGTTTACTTCCTCAAAGTTTAGAATTTCCATGAGCTGACCGGCATTAAATTTCTCCAAGTATTGATCTTGTGTCAATTCTTCTTTAAAACCTAAGTTCAGTTTAGCCCCCTTATCAGCTTGCATCACATACCACATTTCTGTTTTGCCAAAAGCCTGATGGCGCTTCTTCGACAGGTCATCATCAGGGTGTACCTGTATGGAGAGATCATCATTCGCATCAATAAACTTGATTAACAGCGGAAACTCGACACCAAATTTCTCATACACTTTATCGCCGACCAATTCGCCCATGTATATTTCGATCAGCTCTTCCAGACTATTTCCTGCTAGGAAACCATTCTCAACGACCGATACGTGATCCTGAACACCCGATATTTCCCAGCTCTCTCCACAATTGGGCAGATTCCCAAAATCTTTACCAAGATGTATTTTTATCTTATTTCCACCCCAAATTTTATCCATAAACTGGGGTTTAAACTTAAGAGGATATAAATTTTTCATTTATTGCTTTTAATGTTTCCTTTTTAGAATTCGAAATCAACCGCAGCACGCTCTGCTGTGGTTTCATTAATCAGTTCCACCACTTTTAAATGCTCCGGATGAACACGGTAAACATCCAAATCAGATAGCGATTCAAAATGCGAAATCAAGCAAATATCATATGATTTTGCATTCAATTCGTAATTCAAACCAACCTCTAAATGTTTAACTTGTTCAATCTTATTTTTTAGTGCTTCCAACGCTGATTTCACCTTCCGGATTACAGCTTCTTTTTCAGCTTCAGGGTATCCTTTTAATTTGAAAAGAACGACATGGTTTATCATATCAAATAAAATTTGGTTACGGTTTGTTTTTCTTTTGCGAAGGTAATATTTTCCAACTATTGAGCCATAAACAACCATTAGAATATAGAAAAACGTTTAGGCTTGTTTATCTTTACTTCAAAATTATATAAGAATGATCATTATCGGTATTGCCGGCGGAACCGGCTCAGGCAAAACAACAGTTGTTCGAAAAATAATTGAGCAACTACCTCAAAACGAGGTTGCTGTCATTTCGCAGGACTCCTATTACCGCGACAGCAGTCATATTCCGATGGAACAACGAAAACAAATAAATTTTGATCATCCTGATTCCATTGAATTTAGTCTACTAACGAAGCACTTGATAGAATTAAAGGAAGGAAAGCCTATTAAAGAGCCAGTTTATTCCTATTTGACCTGTACCAGACAAGAAGCAACTCGAACAATTCATCCAAAATCAGTTTTAATTGTTGAAGGAATTTTAGTATTGTCAAATGCTTCTTTGCGTAAAATGATGGACATCAAAGCTTTTGTTGATTGCGATTCGGATCTTCGTCTTTCGCGGGTTATTCAACGTGACATTATTGAAAGAGGACGTGATGTTCAGGAAGTTCTGACACGATATGAAGAAACCGTTCGCCCAAGCCATTTGCAATTTATAGAGCCAACCAAACGGTTTGCAGACATCATCATTCCACAAGGAGGCAATAATACCGTAGCGATCAATATTTTAACTAATTTCATCAAACAAAACCTATAGCCATGCTCAGCCAATTAAACGTAGAAGACATCTTATTTATCGATATCGAAACGGCACCACAACAGCCTGACTTTGGAGAACTACCTGAGGTCTTTCAGCAGTTATGGGATAAAAAATCGACCTATTTCAGAACTGATGATCAAACCGCCGGGGACGTTTATGAACGTGCCGGTATTTATGCCGAATTTGGAAAAATCATTTGCATATCAGCCGGTGTTGTCACACAAAAGCAAGGGGAACGATTCTACCGGGTTAAGTCGTTTTTTGATGACAATGAGAAAAAACTACTAAGCCAGTTTAACGACATGCTCAATAAATTCATGTCGCATCCAGAAAGACGAATTTGCGCCCACAACGGACAAGAATTCGACTATCCGTATATCGCCAGGAGAACACTGATCAACGGTCTGCCGCTTCCAAAATCGTTGGATATTGCAGGCATGAAACCCTGGGAAGTTAAAGACCGATTAATAGACACCTTGCAACTTTGGAAATTTGGCGATTACAAAAACTACACGTCACTAAACTTGCTTTGCGCTGTTTTCAACATCCCAACTCCAAAAGACGATATTGATGGCAGCCAGGTAGCAAGTGTTTATTACAACGATGGAGAAATCGACAGAATTATACGATATTGCGAGAAAGATACTTTAGCAGTAACTAACTTGCTGCTGCGTTATAAAGGCGAGGAAATAATCCCAATGGAAAATATGGAAGTCGTGTAAAAAAAAGCCTCCCCAAATAATGAGAAGGCACTTATAATTAGTCAACTATTTATTTTATTGCTTCGAATCTTTACATGCATGATATATTCCTTCGAACAACTCTTTAACATCCGCAGCTGCTACGGCCGAAAATGCAACACGCAACACATTATTCAAATTTATCAGCCCAATGCTATAATTGTCAATCAATATTTTACGGATTTGCTCTCCGTCTAATCCATCAGCAAGTTGAACACACATAAAATAGCCAGAGTTGTATGGTAATGCTGTAAAATACTCAGTATACTTTTCATCTTTTAGTGCTTCTTTTACTGCATGATACCGCTTGTTCATGATATCGAACTTCTCCGCTTTTTGTGCTTGATACGCTTCATCTTCGAATGCTTTCAAAAGTAACGACTGAGAGATATTTGCAGCATTAGAAATGTTTCCGCGAACAGCTCCGGCTGTTTTAGCTTCGAGTGCGGTGTACAAATCAGCATCGACACCCTTAATACCATAAGTCATAAATCCTACACGGAATCCCCAAACGTAATCTTCTTTTGTTGGACCGTCAATTTTCAGTGCCAGTACATTCTCGTGCAAGTCGCAAAGAAACGAAAAGATACTTTCTTTTTCTATGCCATCTTCATAAACCAGTCCAAAATAAGCATCGTCGGAGAAAACAACAATTTTATTACCTTGCTCTGCAGATTCTTTAATTACCCTGACAATGTCTTTGATCTCATCCGTTGTTGGAGTGTATCCTGTCGGATTATTGGGGAAATTTAGAATCAGTACTTTTTTACCAATTCCGCCTTCTGCTAATTTAGTTTTGAATGAATCAATGTCAAAACCGCCATCTTTAAAAAGGTTGAATTTGGACACTTCAGCTCCATAAGCATGGTTCAGAATCAAGTTATAATTTCCCCAGAACAAGTCGGGAACAATTACTTTCTCGCCTTCATTTAAAAACAGATACCCGGCCATACTTACACCATGAGTTAAAGCATTGGTTACTACAGGCAAACTCAATTCTTTATTTCTTAAAGTCGGGTTTTTCTCGTAAATCATGCTTTTCCATTTCGCACGAATATCAGGACGGCCATAGCTTGGTGCATATGGAAAAACCAATGAAGGATCTAACTTGACGTTTGACTCAATACTGCCTAAACGCATTGGACTGCCATTATCTTCAACAGCTGCTCCAATGGTGGCATTTATTTTTGTGCCTTTTGCATCAGCTGTTTGTCCTAAAATACCTTTCTTCGGAAAAAAGATATTCTTTCCTTTATCAGACAAAAGATCATAAACAACTGGATGTTTAGCTTGAATAATCTTGTTTAATTCTTCAGCTTGTGGATTCATATTTAATTATTTAACATTTTAGAAAAACTCCATATTCCTGACTGGATCAAAAACGGGCGCAATTTATTAAAAAACTTGAATCAATGGTTAATTTTCTTTCAATCTGAAACTACTAACACTATTTTATTTACGATTCGTAAAAACAGAACAGAACGATAGTCCGAAGATTGAACGATTCGTAATTATTTTAACAATTCATCATCGCGAATGATCATTAAAATTGAAGCATGTGGTAAAATAATGTATTTCTCATTGTTGAATTCAATTTCGAAACCACTCTTTGCCAGATAGATTGCCAGATCACCGACATTTACCTGCAATGGAATATATTTGGCTTCATTATTACGTCCTTCCCATGGTTCAATTTCATCAGTGATTGATGGAATTGGGTAACCCGGACCTACTTTTACAATATAACCACTTTGTGTTTTTTCATTTTCCTGAACGGTTGGAGGAAGGTACAATCCTGATTTTGTCTTATTTTTCGGATTCTTGGGTTTAATTAATACCCGATCTCCTATCATGATAAATTTTTCGAGATTCTTTTCTTCTATAACTAGAGACATGTTTTTTCTACAAAGATAAAATTTATACTTGGTGTATTATTACTCGGATTAATGAAAGCGAACCACTCTCTCTAATCTACCAATGGGAGGGTGAAACTAACCTCCGTACGTTCATTTGGTTCACTTTTAATGAATAATTCTCCTTCGTTTTTCTGAACAAACTCTTTGGCAAGAATCAATCCAATTCCTGATCCGGGTTCCTGAATGGTTCCCGGGTTTGAAAACGAAAGTGACGAATTAAAGCGCAACAGCAATTCTTCGCTCATACCAATTCCACGATCGCTAACTGTAACGAGCATCTTATCCTCCTTTTCAACTGCCGAAATACGTATTTCGCCTTCGATATGCGAAAATTTTATAGCATTCGAAACCAGATTCCTTAAGATGGCACTCGCCATATGATAATCGGCAAATATTTCTGAGTTGCTTTTCATTTTCAGAAAAATCGAGAGCTTTTTCCCTTCAAGCAAGGGATTGAAAAGTTCAATAACCTCGCGGTAGATCCTTTCCAATTTAAAAGCTGTCGGAGAATATGGAATATGATCAAGCTGAACGGTTGACCACTTTAGCAGATCCTCAAGTAACTTATAATTGTTTTTCGAAACGTTAGCCATTTGTTTGATCAATTTCATGCGGTCTTCTTCTGATATCTCATTGTATTGCTCATTCAACAACGTTGAAATAGACATGAAACTGCCAATGTGGTCAGTTAAGTCGTGCGAAATAACAGACAGAAACTTTTCCCTGTTCAAAGCTAGGTTCTTATACCTCTGCTGACTGGTCTTCAATGAAGATGATATCCTTTCTAAACGGCCATACAAGATTTCAAAAACATATTCGTTAGCAAAAGCCATTGCAGAAATAAAGAGGAAAACAATTGAAAGCCGACAAATGAGACTAATGTTGTAATCAGGACACCAAGCGAATTCTTTTAACCGATAGTAAGCTACCGCGTTTAACACAAAAAAAATACTCAAAGCCAATAGCCCTCTTTCTTTCCCAAGTATTAAGATCACAGGAAGAGGAAGCATCAACATAAAAACAATGCCGGAATTATTGCTCCCCCCCGTTATAAAAAGGTAGGTGCTAATAACTGAAATGATTGCAACAAAAATGAGGGACGGAATAAATATATTTTTTCCCTTTCGTAATAAATAGAAAGTCAATAATCCAACAATCAAGCAGCTTCCATTGAAAATGGCAGTTGTGTAATCAGCACGGAAGATGTTGCTAATTAGGAAAACACTAATAGACAAAAAAAAGAGGTAGAGGAAAAGATGCAGTAAAATGCTCTTCTTCTTTTCTTCCAACAACTCGTATGAGCTATCATTCGTGTTAAAAAGTAGTAATTTAAAATAGTAATCAAAAAGCTTACTCACAGCATTATATTTTCATACTAAAATAGCCAATTCAGTAGACTAATACACTACTCAAAAAAATATTTAATGACAAAACTTTAGCGGTAATCACCACTTACATCGGAAAGTACTTCATAACCATCATCGGTAACCAAAATGGTGTGTTCGAACTGAGCAGAAAGTTTGCCATCTTTTGTCCGGGCTGTCCATCCATCTTCTCTATCAACTTTTGTTGACGCCCGTCCTTCGTTAATCATGGGTTCAATGGTAAAGGTCATTCCTGGTTGCATAATATCTCCAGTATTCTTGCGTGCAATATGATCAACCTGAGGTGCTTCGTGAAACTCCAGCCCTACTCCATGTCCACAAAATTCATAGACTACGCTGTATTTTTGAGCTTTGGCATATCGTCCAATCACAAAGCCTATATTTCCAACGTAATTACCAGGTTTCACCTGCTGAATACCCAAATCCAGTGAATGTTTGGCTGCCTTGATCAATCGATTTGCACGCTCCGATATTTCGCCAACCGAGTACATCTTGCTGGTATCGCCATAGTAACCATCCAAAATCGTGGTTACATCAATGTTCAATATATCACCTTCTTTCAAAATCTGACTATCGCTTGG
The DNA here is from genome assembly GCF_963678245.1 of uncultured Sunxiuqinia sp. Taxonomy (NCBI): domain Bacteria; kingdom Pseudomonadati; phylum Bacteroidota; class Bacteroidia; order Marinilabiliales; family Prolixibacteraceae; genus Sunxiuqinia; species uncultured Sunxiuqinia sp. Next base: position 555,321 of record NZ_OY782772.1, on the reverse strand, counting down.
TATGCCATGACATACAACATCGTTGAGTGAAATGCAGGTTGCTTTGGGATAACCATTGTAACCTATCGTTGCCGGAATGGCTCCATGACCGCGGACAAACTCCTCAATCCTGGCATTCAAAAACTCTGTACTCACCCCAGGTTTCACAAATTCCTCAATCATTACCAATGACTGCCCCGCTAACTGACTACTTTTTCTTATCCCTTCAATCTGTTCGGGCGTTTTTATAATAATATCACTCATTTTGTAGAAAAATTTTCGCAAAAGTCGCAAAAGCTTCTTTATTTTCAAAACTGAACAATATTTTTGTCGAAAGGTTTAAAAAATACCGCAAAAACAAATGAAAAAGTTCATTCAAGATTATACCATAGGTTCATATCACACTAATCAATATGCTAAAGCATCGGTTACTTCTTTATTTAACATGATGCTTGAAGCAGCCTGGAAACATGCTCAGGTAATGGATTGGGGGTACGACAATTTAAAACTAAATAACATGTTCTGGGTATTGTCACGAGTTTATTTCGAGTTCGAACGATACCCGGATTGGCAAGAAGAAATTACTATAAATACTTGGTCGGCCGGTACTGATGGAATGTATGCCTATCGCGAGTTTATTTTAGAAGGAGCTCAAAAAGAAGTATTACTTAAAGCAAGTTCAGCCTGGTTAATTTTGGATGTGGAAACCAAACGTATTGTCAGACTTCGTGAATTTATGGATACGTTTCCTCGGCTGAATGAATTGCAAGCCTGTCGAAATCCCAAACGGATTAAAGCATCTAAGTTATCAGAAGGCTTGAGTTACCGACCTGTGTTGTTTAGCGATTTAGATGTCAACAAGCATTTCAACAGTGTAAAGTACCTTGAGCGTGTTTTGGATCGTCTGGGAATCGATTTCTTAAATCAGTATGAATTGGCGAGCCTCGAGATTAACTATCTCAAAGAAGGGATGGCAGGAGATCAACTAGCTGTTGACACGGAAAAGCTTGATGATTTACATTATAAATCAACAATATTTCGGGAAAGCGACGGACTGCCATTGTGCTGCATGGATACACATTGGCGAGCTCGTGAAGCTTAGTTTTACGAATTGAGCAATTTATTGATCTTTAGAATCTTATCTTCCAAAGACATAAATCCATCCAGCCAGTGAATTTGAGTTCCGTGTTTTTCCATACGTCGAAACCAGGTCATTTGCCGCTTGGCAAATTGATGGATCGCAATTTCGAGCTTTGTAAACATTTCATCGTATGAAATTTCGCCTATCAAATGAAGAGTCAGATACCTGTACTCCAAACCATAATAAGTCAACTGTTCGGGTTTCAACCCTTTGTCAAGTAAACGTTGTACTTCATCAAGCATACCATCCTCCAAGCGTTGTTCTAACCGCTCAGTAATCCGTTTCCGGCGGTTTTCGCGATCAAACTTTACACCAACTACCAAACTGTTGATTTGTGGCATGTCATCAGATAGCTCCGGGTTATTCTGCATATAAGTTTCAATTTCAATGGCTCTCAACACCCGGCGATGATTTTCAGTATCAGTTGTATTGTGCAATTCAGGCTTCATCACCTCTAGAATTTTTGCCAACTCTTCCAGACTTTTATCTTCCAACTGACTACGTAACTCAAGGTTTTTAGGAACCTGTATGAGTTTGTAATTATTTAAAACAGCTTCAATGTAAAGTCCACTCCCCCCACAAAGAATTGGGATTTTACCTTTTCCATTGATCTCATTATAAGCTTTTAAGAACTCGTTGTGAAATAGATAAACATTGTATTCAAATCCTGCATCAACAATGTCGATCAAATGATAAGGAATCTGCTGTCCATCAACTTCGTAATCTTCATAATCCTTTCCAGTGCCCAGATCCATGCCGCGGTATATCTGTCTTGAATCTGCAGAAATAATCTCTCCGTCAAGCAGTTTCGCTGCATGCGCCGCAACAGTTGTTTTACCCGAGGCTGTTGGACCAAGTATGGTCAGCATATGATATTTTCGTTGATTCATCGATATTTATGATTAGGGTTTACAAATTAATGTATTTTTGTAAAGCAAAACCAGAAATTATGGATTTTAAACAACGATATCGTCAGCTTTTTCAAACATGTAGCAGTGTGATCATTGAACCAACTAAGGTATGGAAAAATGAAAAAAGTGAAGACTCTGCTCAATCAATTTTTAAAGACTATTTCTTGCCATTGGTGCTCTTGGTTGGCACAGGTATATTTTTAGGCGAAGTTATTTTCAGCAGTGAGTTTTTATTTGGCTATGCAATTGCAAAAGCTGCCCGCGAAGTAATAACCTATATCCTTCAGTACTACGTTTTGGTTTATGTGTTAAATGAACTTCTAACCAGTTTTGGAGGGAAAAAAGACCAGAGCGCTATTAGTCGGCTTGTAGCTTATTCGTTCTTGCCTTTTTTAGCAGTATCATTTATCACCGGATTATTTCCCGGATTATATGTCATTGGTATTTTAGGCCTTTACGGAGTCTTCTTATTTTTTCAGGGTGTAAAAGAAAGCCTAAATTTACCAGCCGAAAATCAGAATCGCTACATATTAATTGCCTTGCTCTTGGTTTTTCTTATCTTCATTATTTTGAACGTATTTAGTTGGAAATTACTTCAAGCCTTTTACGGATATGGTGCATAAAAAACAACATATAAACATTAAAAACAAACGAGCTTATTTCGATTACGAAATTTCGGAAAAGTTTGTCGCCGGAGTGCAGTTGGTTGGAACAGAAATAAAGTCAATCCGAAACGGAAAGGCTTCGGTAGGCGAAGCTTATTGCCGATTCACAAGAAATGAGCTATATGTGGTTAATATGAATATTTCAGAATATGACTTTGGAAATATCAACAACCATGAATCCCGTCGTGATCGCAAACTTCTTTTGAATAAAAAGGAGCTTGACAAGCTTCAAAAAAAGATCAAAGAAAGCGGATTAACTATAATTCCCCTTCGCATGTTCCTAAATGACCGGGGGTTGGCAAAGCTCGAAATCGGTCTGGCAAAAGGAAAGAAAACACACGACAAGCGCGAAACCTTAAAGGAAAAAGATGCAAAACGCGACATGGATCGAGCCATGAAGTTTTAACCCCTTATATAAGACAAAAAACTCTTCTAATTATTTGCAACCATTATTAGGATTGTTGTAACTTGTAGCATATTAAATTAAAAAACACTAAAAATTTATTGTGCTATGTATAAATATTTACCCCAAATTCTGGTTATTTTAGTTTTTCTATCATTATCTGAACCTATTTCAGCCCAAGGCTTTTTAAATAAATTGAGCAAAAAAGTTCAGGATAAGATTGAGAAAAAGGTAGAAAAAAAAGTTGATGACAAGGTTGATGAAGAGGTTGACAAAAACCTGGATAAAGTTTTTGAAGGAGACGAAAATGCAGATAAAAATAAAAGTGCCAGGCAAAGCGAACGCATGCAGAAAATGATGAAAGGCCTGGGCATGTCCGGCAAACCTGTCTCAATCGAAGATGATTATTCGTTTGACTCGAAGTTGCAAATGCATTTTGAATCGTATAAAAAGAACGGTAAAAAAGATAGCGACGGTGAATTTATCACCTTCATCGATCCGAATGGTAAAAATTTTGCTTATCAGGTTGTTAACGGAGATATGAAAGAAAAGGGACAAGGCTTATTTATCATGGATTTTGAAAATAAGGCCATGATTATTCTAACTGATGAAGATGGTGAAAAAAATGGCATCGTGTATGGGTTTGATGGAGCAGGTGCGCTGGGAATGGGCCTTGACATGGAAGACTATGAGGAACTTGAAGATGAAGATGTGCCGGACAATATTGCCATGAATCCCTATGTTAAAAAGACCGGAAAAACAAAGACCATTAAAGGATATAAATGTGAAGAATACCGATACGACAATCCAGAAGAAGAAACCAAATCGAATTTCTGGATTAGTGAAGATGTTGATATCATTACCCGTGATTTTTTTGGAACAATCATGAAATCTGCTCAGTATTCAAACGGGATGCCGTGGGGCTTTGTCATGGAAGCAGAATCAGAAAATACAAAAACCGGGGAGCGTTCAATTATGAAAGTGACGGATATTGATACCAATGCCAACAAAAAATTTAGCATGGGCAATTACAAAATCACCAATATCGGCTCAATGAACATCCCAAATATGGAAAAAGAGTAATCGGGTTATAAAAACTACAAAATGGCTGTCCTTATTCGACAGCCATTTTCATTTATAGATAAACGTGTTTTTTCTGGTTATATCCCCCGAAACAAGCCCAATTGAGTGCGGCCAAAAACTCTATTCGCCTCAACCCTATTGGTGTTTTTCAAAAATTCATTCGATAGTAAATTTTGCCAGTCAAGCACTCTTAATTCCGGCATTAAAATCCATGTATCCTCCCAATTGCAATTAGTTGGTAATGCTGCCGTATTCAACGGAAGTATCACTAAAATATAAGTGCCTTCATACTGCCGGTAAAAAGCAATCAAATGTTTTTTGTATTTCCCTTCTACCTCGAGCGGAACATAGCTCCCTTCCAGAAAAAGTTTCTCATTGTACCTCCGTTCTTTCAAGGTCAGGTAAGTAATCCATTGCTTGATCCGGCCACTTTCAGGTTCCTGCATCAACCGATCCGCGAAGTTTAATTTGTCAGCCTCACTATTCCGAATCATCTCATCCAGATCACTTTCTAAATCGGCATAATTAACCGGCCGACGATTATCCGGATCAACAAAACTCAAGTTCCAACGTTCGCAGCCTTGATAGGTGTCGGGAACTCCGGGGCATGTGTTTTTTAAAATCAACTGGGTCAACGAATTAACGATCCCATGTGGGATAATATCGACAATAAAAGCACGAAAACTTTCCCGAAAATCGCTCTTTTCTGACAAAATATTCCGCACAAATTGGATCGTTTCTGTTTCATAGCTTTCATCAGGATCACTCCATGATGAGTTGACTTTTGCTTCCCGTAGCGCTTTGACCAAATATTCAGTCAAACGATCAATAAAAGTCTCATCCAATAAACCACTCATCGGCCAATGTGCGCACAATACCTGATAGATAAAGTATTCGTCATTGGCCGTCGGCATTTCTCGTTCGTCGTCAAAAATCTTGAACTTCTTATTCAAAATGAGCCAATCTTTTGTGGCATCAATCCATTTTTCGGGAACATCACTCAGCACATTTAATCGTGCCCGGGCATCTTCTCCCCGTTTGGTATCGTGGGTTGAAGTGGTATTCAAAGTCAGCGGTTCTTTTATTTGCCGCTCTTGCATCAACTGATGGAAAGTTTCTGTTCGAATTCCAAAGAAACCGGGAGAGTCACCAACCTCGTTGTGACCAATAAATGGATTATAAGAATAAAAGGCGGTGTCTTCAATTCCCTTAGCCATCAATGGACCGGTAAATTGCATACAATGTCGAAAGAACGTATCAATTTGTTTTCGCTCACTCTCCCTGTCAATATTTTTTAACAGAAATAAGTTTCGTAGCTTCTCGAATTCTTCCTTTTCTGCTTTGCCACCACCTACTGCAGCATTAATGATAGAATTAACTTCTTCTATCTCGGTGTTGGAGAAAACGGAGGGTGACTGGTAGATTTTATAAACGGGACAATACACTAAAAACTCGCCAAGCGCGCGCTGTGCATTTTCCTCCTGTAGCGGAATTCCTAAAGCAGCACTAATTGAGCGCCATTCCTGAGTCAAATTAATTAATTCACCTTTAAATCGGTTGTATAGAATAAATCGGTTTTTCTTGTGAAACACATCCCGATATTCATCTGTCTTATTGATCCAGTTGTTGTAGTATGAATAAAAAACTGGTCCCTTTTCTGGATTGGTCAGTAAGTTGTTCACCAATGCTAAAAAGTCGTACCCTGTCGTTCCTTCAATTGGCCAATCGGTCGGAAGCTTTTCATCTTTCTCCAGGATTTTCTCAATCGTAATGTGCGAGTCTTCTCCTACTAGTTTTCGCAAACGAGTCAGGTATTCCGACGGATTAAACAATCCATCAATATGGTCGACACGAATTCCATCTACCAGCTTTTTCTTGATCCAATCAGAAATCATTTTATGTGTGGCATCGAAAACTTTTTCGTGCTGAATATTCACACAAATCAAACTATTGATGATGAAAAAACGGCGATAGTTGATCATCTTTTCCGTGTCTTTCCATAGGGTTGGCCGATAAAACAACCCTTCCAACACCTCCATCATTTTCCGCGAATTGGAGTTCACAATCGATAGGCAGTGATTAATGTGTCGAATCACCTCAGGTTCTTTTTTGCTTACAGCAAAAAGCTTTTGTTTGGCCCGCCCCCATGGCAAGTTATCTTTCTCTATCAACCATTCATGTAGATCGATTGGAATACATTCCTCTTTCATTGGATTTAGCAAAACGCCATAGGCATTTTTCGACACCGGATAATTATTCTCATAGTACTTCAGTTGAAAGCCCGCTTCACTGTATTCCACTGAGAGCTCATTACGTTCGATTAAAGCATCTAACTTTTGACCAAAGAAAGGCAGCATGAGTTTTCGCTTCGTCTGATCTTTGAAATGACGAAGTCGAATGTCGAAAAAATCAATATATTCCGATTCTTCTCCAAGCTCCAACACATCAGCAATCCATGGATTTTGAGGCGAATAAGCCATATGATTTGGTACAATGTCCTGAATCCAACCCATTTTTCGCGCATGCAATTTATCAATCACTTGTCCAAAATCATCCTCTACTCCAATTTCAGCATTTATTTTTAATGGATTCGTCACATCATATCCGTGCATGCTTCCTTGTACCGCCTGAAAAACAGGAGACGCATAAACTGTTTTAACTCCCGTTTTATCCAGATACCGAATAATATTTTCTGCATCCGTTAGCCTAAAATCGCTATTAAACTGAAGACGATAGGTTGATATGGGATTATATACTGTCATACATTTTAACTATTCTATAATTCCTGAGTAAAATACACTACTCCCAGAGGTGGTATCATGATATTAATAGATTGCTCTTCTCCGTGATATGGCACTGGATTGGCTTCAACACCACCCAAATTCCCCATTCCGCTTCCACCATATTGAGAAGCATCGCTATTGAGTATTTCGACCCACGTTGTATCATCAGGGACTCCAATCCGATAGTTATATTGTGGTACAGGTGTAAAATTCGCAACAACCAACACATGCTGTTTTCGCTCTTTATCATACCGAACGAAGCTAAAAATGGAGTTTGTCGAATCGTTAGCATCAATCCATTTAAAGCCGTCAGGGGTAAAGTCCTGCTCATACAAAGCCGGATGCCGCTTATAAACACTGTTTAAATCTTTCATGAAAAACTGTAATCCCGAATGCGTATCATAATCGAGTAAATGCCAATCGAGGCTGGTTTTATAGTTCCATTCTTTCCATTGCCCTATTTCCATACCCATGAAATGAAGCTTCTTTCCGGGATGACCAAACATAAAAGCAAACATTGCACGGAGGTTCGCAAACTTTTGCCATACATCACCCGGCATTTTCTCTATCAGGCTGCCTTTGCCATGAACAACCTCATCATGCGAAAGCGACAACATGAAATTTTCATTAAAAGCATACATAATGCTAAAAGTCATCTGGTTGTGATGATAGCTCCGGTGAATTGGGTCATGCTGAAAATATCCTAGGGTATCATGCATCCATCCCATATTCCACTTCATACCAAATCCCAGTCCACCAGTATAAACCGGTCGGGTAACCATTGGCCAGGCTGTAGATTCCTCTGCAATGGTTTGTACGTCAGGGAAGCTCGTATAGATCGACTCATTTAAATCTCTCAAAAAGGAAATGGCTTCCAGATTTTCACGACCTCCATGTTCATTGGGAATCCATTCTCCTTCTTTTCGTGAATAGTCGAGATATAACATTGAGGCTACTGCATCAACTCGAATTCCATCAACGTGGAAGTTTTCCAACCAGCTATGTGCACTACTAATCAAGAAATTCCGTATTTCACTACGTCCGTAATTGAAAATATAACTACTCCAGTCAGGATGATAGCCTTTTCTCGGATCTTGGTGCTCATACAAATAGGTACCATCAAAAAAGTGAAGACCATGCTGGTCGCCGGGAAAGTGAGATGGCACCCAGTCAATAATCACACCAATATCATTTTGGTGCATCACATCAACAAAATGCATAAACTCATCAGGTGTTCCAAACCGGCTAGTAGGTGCAAAAAAACCAACAACCTGATATCCCCACGATCCTGAAAACGGATATTCAGTAACTGGCAAAAGTTCAATATGGGTGTACCCCTGCTCTTTAACGTATGTACTCAATTCGTCAGCCAGTTCCATATAATTCAGTGGCCGCATATCTTCTTCCGGTTTACGTCTCCAAGATTCCAACTGCACCTCGTAAACCGAAAATGGACTATCAAGCGCGTTATTCTTTTTTCTCTTTTTCATCCAGGAAGCGTCTTCCCAGTCATACCCATAATCCCAAACAACCGAAGCTGTTTTTGGAGGTTCTTCACTATATGTTCCAAAGGGATCCGTTTTTTCAACCTTATAGTCATCGTATTTCGATGAAATAAAGTATTTGTAAGCTTCACCTTTGCCAACAAAGGGAATAAATCCTTGCCAAATCCCCGATTCATCGTCCCTCAACTTCAAATGATGGGACTCTCGGTTCCAACCATTAAAATCGCCAATTACCGAGACTGACTTCGCATTGGGAGCCCAAACTGCAAAAAAAGTTCCTCTGGTTTTCTCATGGCTTATTATATGTGCCCCAAGCTTTTTATGCAGTGAGAAATGCTTCCCCTCTCGAAAGAGGTAAATATCATATTCGGTTAAAAATTCGTCAAACTCCCAAACAGACGATTTTTTATTTTGAGTTGGTTGCTCTTTCGGCACTTGTTTAACTTTTGGCTTGGCAACCGGCTCTTTATTTTTTGCTTTTGAAGATATATTTTTTTTTGCGCTCATTTCTATGTTATTTTCTGATTTTCAATTTCCAATTATTGATTCGATTCCACGAGATCATTCAGAATCTTTTTCAGTCCATTTAGCGGAATATGTAACCAGTCAGGCCGGTTATTAAATTCATAATCGGCTTCGTAGATTGCCTTTTCAATGGTGTAAACTGAAAGTAGGTTGTGTACCTGGATTTCTTCTGATGGAATGAACGAAGCATCGCCAGCTGTTTTTAAATAGCTGTTGATAAAAATATCGTGAACCACTTTATACCAAGCCTCAAGCCATGGCTGAATAAACTCGGTATTGCCGGCAATCTTGGTTTTGCTCTCCAATTGCGACATATAAATCGCGTAATGGAACGAACGTAACATTCCGGCGACATCTTTAAACGGACAATATTTCAAACTACGAGCAGTCAGCGATCTGGTAGGCTCTCCTTCAAAGTCAATGATCATGAAGTCTTTTCCTGTAAATAAAACCTGACCGAGGTGATAATCGCCATGCACCCTTATTTTTGAAGAATGAATCTTCTTCTTTTCCAGAGTCTTTTTAATCGTACTCAGCAAGAGTGGCTCATTTTTAATGATATCATCAATCAACTCTTGCTGCTCATCATCCAGCGGCTTTTTCGACGATTTGATATCATTCATCGTTTGCTTAATTAGTGTTCGGAACGACTGATACAAAGACTTTTGATACAACAACGAAAAAGGTTCTTCTACAAAATCTTTCTTGTTTTTAACAGAAGCCAGTGCCACGTGCATTTCGGCAGTTCGCTGAGCTAATAATTCAACCATTTCAACAAAGAATGGCCCGAGCAAATCCCTCATTTTCTCCGCACCAACATGATCGATCAGATCATGCTTCTCGGAGTATCCGGCCATTAACTCTTCTTTACCAGATAAAACCCGATCAAAATATCGCTCGATCGAAGATTGGGTAAACTCCCAGGCATTTCCTTCATTCGGAACAAAATCAACCATTATCCCCAACGGCAAATTATCCATTCCCGCAGCACGATACTCCAAAGTACCAGCATAATTCGGGAAATTTTTGAAAGATGTATTTTCAGACAAGGTTTTTATAATATCCAACTCCGGATTATTTCCCTCTTCCGGGCTACGGTACATTTTGAAAAAGAAATCATGTTGGTACAAGAAAGAAGTATTGGACTGCTCGGCTGCCAAAACTTTAGAAGGCAATGGAAGCTCATCTTTATGTACTTTTGTATTTAACTTTTTACCCGGAAGTCCAACGATTGAGCCACTTTGATTTCGAACCTTTCCGCGTTGATAAATAATTCTAAAAATACTTTCTCGTACTTCTTTGTTATACGAACCGTCAAACATGACACCTTCGTGACCATCCACATCGACATCAACGACCACCGCTTCGGGAGTTTTATGCTTGATATCGAAAACTTGCTCTCCGGTCGCTATCGAAAGCGGAATGACATAGTGTTCATCCCTACCTTCGATGTATTGGGTTTCAACAAGTAAAATATACGATTTCAGTTCATTATTGGTAATCGGGATAGTCTGACTAATCGCAATCTTTTTAATTCGCTTTGATTTTCCTCGAAACCAACGGCTTTTATTCATATACTCTTTAAGCAACTTCGAAAGTGAAGCCTTCGTTTTCTTATCCATCTTGTTCCAGTCGGCCGATGTTAATGACATACTGAATTCCGGTGAAAGACCTTCAAGCTGTTCGTCTTCCTGGGGTTTCGTTAGTTCGAACCAAAAATAGTTTTTGAACTGCAAAGGAAACATATATGGATCTTCGCTAATCTGAGCAAATTCATTTCTACTAAACACCTCAACGGGCATGTATCCTGCAAACTCAGAAAGATCAAGTTGCGCTTGCTGAGAATATCGGGACAGGTTGATCACTACCAGTATTTTTTCTTCTTCGAAACTTCGGGTAAAGGCTAATATTTTAGGATTATTCGTGTCGATAAACTCGATATTTCCCCGGCTAAAAGCCTTGTATTCCTTCCGTTTTTCGATTACGCGACGCATCCACCAAAGTAGGGACGACGGATTTTTCTGATGGTTTTCGACATTGATGGACTCGTAATGATAATCGTGATTAAAAATTACGGGTAAAAACATGCGCTGTGGTTCTGCGCTTGAAAAACCGGCGTTTTTATCGGAGGTCCACTGCATGGGTGTGCGAACGCCATCGCGGTCACCCAGGTAATAATTATCACCCATCCCAATTTCGTCGCCGTAGTATATAATTGGCGTTCCCGGCATTGAGAATAATAAAATATTCATCAGCTCAATGTTCTTCCGGTCATTATCCAGCAATGGAGCTAATCGTCGGCGAATTCCGAGATTTATTCGTTGTTTTGGGTTTTGAGCAAACGCTTTATACATGTAGTCCCGCTCTTCATCCGTTACCATTTCAAGGGTTAACTCATCATGGTTACGCAGGAAAATCGCCCACTGGCAAGAATCTGGGATTTCCGGTGTTTGCTCTAAAATATCGATCAAAGGAAAACGGTCTTCCATGCGCATCGACATGTATAAACGCGGCATTAATGGAAAATGAAAATTCATGTGGCACTCATCGCCCTCACCAAAATACTCTGAGGCATCATCAGGCCACTGGTTCGCTTCGGCCAGTAACATTTTATCGTCGTATTTCTCATCAATATGAGTTCTTAGCTTTTTAAGAAATTGATGCGTTTCCGGCAAGTTTTCACAATTGGTATCTTCCCGTTCATACAAATACGGAACGGCATCCAGACGCAAGCCATCCACACCTATTTCAAACCAAAAATCGAGTACTTTGGTAACCGCCTTGTGTACACTCGGATTATCAAAATTCAGATCCGGCTGATGTGAGTAAAACCGGTGCCAATAATAGGCTTTTGCTACCGGATCCCATGACCAGTTAGAAATCTCAAAATCCTGAAAAATAATCCGGGCATCTTTGTATTTTTCCGTATTGTCATTCCAAACATAAAAGTCACGGTATGCACTACCGGGCTTTGCCCGTCGGGCTCGTTCGAACCATTTATGGTCGCTTGACGTATGATTTAAAACGAGCTCTGTAATTACGCGTAGTCCTCTTTTATGTGCTTCGCGAATAAAGCGCTTAAAATCGGCCATCGTACCGTAATCTTCATGAATACTGGTAAAGTCAGCAATATCATATCCTCCATCTTTCAACGGCGACTTGTAAAACGGAAGCAACCAAATTGCATTAACCCCTAACGATTGCAGATAGTCTAGTTTTTCAATCAACCCTTTAAAATCGCCAATTCCATCTCCATTGCTATCTTTAAACGAACGCACATGACATTGGTAAATAATGGCATCTTTGTACCATAGCTTATTATTTTCGTTTCCCATAATAGTTAAGTTTTTACATGAAGTAGTCAAAATCTTTCTCTGAACGGACTTTCCTCCGCACTTTAAAAATCTGCACCGGCATAATACCAGGGTCAATCTCGACATAATTATGGTCGCCATTCCATAAATAGTAAGCACCACTCAACAAGTCGTGCACCTGAAATGGAGTATGTTCGTCCATTTCAAACTCATCCAGAGGAAAGCGCACCCAACCGGAATGGGTATGATGCGGATCGAGGCTCACAACAACCAAAATAATATTACTTAGGTCATCAGTTGTTTTACTGTAACAAACCAAAGCCTCGTTTTCAATATTATGAAACTTCAGGCTGTGTGTATTTTGCAAGGCTTCATTTTCATGCCGAATTTTATTGAGTCTCTTTATAATTTTCCCGAGATTGTTTGGCTTATTGAGATCCCAATTCTTAATTTCATATTTTTCAGAATTTAGGTATTCCTCTTTCCCCGGATGAGTTGGTGTATTTTCCATTAGCTCGTAGGCCGGACCGTAGATACCATAGTTGGAAGTTAAAGTAGCTGCCAATGCAATGCGCTGAATAAAGCCAGCACGGTTGGCAACTTGTAAAAACTCCGGTAAAATATCAGGTGTATTGGGCCAGAAATTTGGTCTGAAAAAATCTCGCGCATCCGAATTCACCAGCTCTTCACAATACTTGGTAATTTCATACTTGGTGTTTCTCCATGTGAAATAAGTGTACGATTGCGTAAATCCCTGCTTCGCCAAATTATTCATCACTTTGGGGCGGGTGAAAGCTTCGGCTAGAAAAATCACATCTGGGTATTCCTTTTTGATAGACTGAATAGCCCATCCCCAAAACTGCATCGATTTTGTATGTGGATTATCAACCCGAAATATTTTTACCCCTTTCTCGATCCAAAACAAGAAAACGCTTTTCAACTCGTCCCATAAATTTTTCCAGTCCTCGGTTTCGAAGTTTAGAGGATAGATGTCCTCATATTTCTTTGGCGGATTTTCGGCGTATTGTAAACTGCCATCGGGTCGTTGCTTAAACCATTCTGGGTGGTCTTTCACATAAGGGTGGTCTGGCGAACACTGAAATGCCACGTCCATCGCAATATCAATTCCTTTCTCAGCTGCCTCCTGAACCAGTTTTTCAAAATCGTTCATCGTCCCCAGTTCAGGATGAATTGCTTTATGTCCACCGTCTTCACCTCCAATGGCCCATGGGGATCCCGGCTCGCCTTGTTCCGCAGTAACATTATTGTTTTTCCCTTTTCGATTGGTTTTACCAATCGGATGAATAGGTGGTAAGTACAGCACATCAAATCCCAAATTGGCTACATAGGGTAAAAAATTAACCACATCATTAAATGTTCCATGCTTTTCATCAAATCCCAGCGAACGCGGAAAAACCTCGTACCAACTACTGAAATTTGCTTTAACGCGCTCAACGTTTACTTCGAACTCTTTCGGATATAAAGTAACATGCTTTTTAACCGGATATTGAGTCATAACCTGGTAAAGGCGCTGACTTAAAATGACGTCAATTTTGTCCTCTACAGCTTTATCTTTAGCCTGAAAATCCTGAATTACACTTTTCAGAAATTCCTTTTCTTTGGCACTAACTTTTGAATTATTCTGAAGTATTTCCGCTATAATTTCAGCACCAATTAACAAATCAACGGAATAATCCGTCTGGGCATCAATCCGTTTCAAAATATCGCGGTGCCACGATCTGAAATGGTCAACCCACGCCTGCACTGAATAAGTATACGACCCAAGTTTCGAAACAGTGAATTCCCCCTTCCATCGGTCGTTCACCAGATGTTCCATCGCCGCACTGTGCCATTCCTTCTCTCCTTGAAAACGGAACAAAACTTCAGCACTCAACACATCATGACTGTCGCAAAAAATATCAGCACTAACTTCTACCTTGTCGTCAATTACACGTTTTATAGGAAACACCCCGCAATCAATTTGCGGTTTTATACTTTCAATAATTACTCGTTGTTGACCATTCATAGTTGCTTAATTTGAATATATTAGAATTGCTTCTTTTGCTACTTTAATTGTTTCGCCCGCTATTATCCTTTGTGGGCTGATTTCCCCCTTACCATTCCATTTAGTTGAAGTGGAATCGATAACCTTTTCCATGTTGCCAGATTGATTAAATGGCACTTCCAGTTCAGTAGCATTCTGATCAAAATTCATGAATACCAAAATCTGGCGATCGCCCTGCCAACGGTGCAGAGTAAATCCCTTTCCTTTTTCAGTAATCGTTAATTTTTCCTTATCCGGAACTTGTAGTACCGGATGATTTTTCCTCAACTCAATCAACGTTTTATAATAAGCGTACATCGATTGACGTTCCGGTTCTTGCGAAATATCCCAGGAAAGCTTTGATTGTTCAAAAGCCTCTTCCGAAGCCGGATCAAGAGCCTCCCCTTTGTCATCAAAAAAGGTTTTAAACTCTTCTTTCCGACCTTCATTCACCAACCTGTTGAGCTCCTCGTCCAGATGACTCACGAAATAGTAAAAGGGATTTCGCTCGCCGTATTCTTCCCCCATAAAAAGCATCGGAACATTAGGAGATACAAACATGCATCCGGCTATAAGCTTTGCCATTTCAAAACTGCTCAGTGAAATCAGACGTTCGCCATGTTTCCGATTTCCAACCTGATCGTGATTTTGACTGAAAATCACGAACTGCTCCCCGCCATTGTTTTTTGTTGAATTTCCGTAGGTTTTTTTCCTGTATTTCGAATACACTCCATCAAAGACAAACGCTTGTTTGATAGCCTTTGATAATTGTTCCGGATTACCAAAATCTTCATAATACCCTCTTCTTTCGTTGGTTGCCAAAGCGTGTACGGCGTGATGAAAATCGTCTGACCATTGACCGCTTAACCCGTACCCTCCCTTTGAGTAGGGTGAAATGTAGCGAACATCATTTAAATTAGACTCGGCAATCAAATAATAGTTTTTTTCTGTTCGTTGACTCAATTGTTCCAACTTTCCTGCCAATTGTTTCATAATATGCTCAGAGCTAAAATCATAAATTGCATGAACAGCATCCAGTCTTAGCCCATCTATATGAAAATCACGACACCACATTAATGCATTTTGTATATAATAGTTTTTGACCTCATCCGAGTTTGTGTCATCAAAATTCAACGGTTCTCCCCAAGGTGTAGAATATTTTCCCGAAAAGTATTCGCCAAAATTCGACACATAATTTCCTTCCGGACCAAAATGATTGTAAACAACATCAAGAATTACAGCTATCCCCTTTTGATGGCATGTATTAACTAGTTTCATTAGCTCTTTCGCGCCACCATATCCATCATGCACTGCAAATGGATATACCCCATCGTATCCCCAGTTTCGCAAGCCACTGAACTGCGCCACCGGCAGCAGCTCAATCGCATTGACTCCCAAGTCCTTGAGATAGTCCAACCGGCCAATAACTCCTTCAAATGTTCCTTCCGTAGAAAATGTTCCTGTATGCAGTTCATACTGAATCATGCGATCAAGAGGCATATTTTCCCACTCGTCATCCGTCCACTTAAAGTCGTGAATATCTATTACTTTAGAAGCTTCATGAACGCCATCTGGTTGTGAAAGTGAAGCCGGATCCGGAAAACTGTTTTTTCCATCCAGTTCATATTTGTAGCGGGAGCCAGCATCAATGTCCGAAACAATTGACGACCAATAGCCAAACTCTTCTTTATTCATGGTAATTTCGAGCTTTGGCGATTCAATCAAAAGCCTTACCGACCGGGCTTTAGGTGCCCAAACCGTAAACTTGTAATCGTTGTTTTTTAAACGTGTCGGGAAAATTGTTTTTTCTGTCATATTGTGCTATCATTTTATATTTTAAGATTCTCAAAAGCGAGGCCGAAATTAATTTTCAATAAACGACTGGAATTTTCATCCTTAAATCGGGGAGATGCATACCTTAAACGGAAACTTCCTGCCAAAACCTCAACCTAGCGAATTCATTCCTCATTGATTGTGGCATGATTATTTATCGGCTTCACTTGTATTTGGGTTTGATATTCACTTAAAAGCTTATTCACCCGATTTATTAATCAATTGATATACCAAGATGAAAAAATACAAGTCGCCGGTGTTACCAGGGAAACCATATCCTCTTGGAGCAACTTATGATGGAAACGGAGTCAACTTCGCCATTTTTAGTGAAAATGCAACTAGTATCAAACTGTGTCTTTTCAATTCGTCTCAGGATGAAGAAGAATATGCACAAGTTGATTTTGACGAAGTAACTGACTATGTCTGGCATCTTTATTTTCCCGGCATAAAACCCGGTCAGTTATACGGTTATCGTGTTTATGGCAGATATCAGCCCAAAACCGGCATGCGCTTTAATTCTCAAAAATTATTGATCGACCCTTACGCCAAAGCAATTAGCGGGCGGACTGAAATAGACGATAGTATGTTTGATTATCAGTTTCAATCAGGTCCGAAAAAAGGGCATGCAAAAAAAAGCATTGAAGACAGTGCAGCCAAAATAAATAAAAGTGTGGTGATTGATACCACATTTGACTGGGAGGGTGTGAAAAAGCCAGAAATACCAATGCACAACTCGATCATCTACGAGTTGCACGTCAAAGGTTTTACTGCCCAACATCCTGATATTCCGAAGGAAGAACGCGGAACTTACAAAGGATTGGCAAACCCCAAGATTATCAACTACTTTAAGGAACTAGGCATTACGGCTATCGAACTCATGCCTATCCATCATTTTGCACACAATAAATTTCTGCTGGATAAAGGTTTGAATAATTATTGGGGGTATAACTCCATTGGATACTTTGCTCCACATAGTGAATACAGTGCGTACGATTCGGATGGAGATCAAGTAACTGAATTTAAAGAAATGGTGAAAGCCTACCACAAGGCCGGCATTGAAATAATTCTCGACGTGGTATATAACCATACCGCTGAAGGAAATCATTTAGGTCCAACATTGGCTTTCAGAGGTATTGATAATGAGAATTATTATCGCCTTGAACCTAAAAATAAATACTACTACACCGACTACACAGGAACTGGAAATACACTTAACATGCTTAGTGCAAGAACCCTGCAATTAGTAATGGATAGCTTACGTTACTGGGCTAACGACATGCAGGTTGATGGTTTCCGTTTTGATCTGGCATCAACATTGGCACGCGGATTATACGATGTTGGAAAACTGTCAACCTTTTTAGACACCATTCATCAAGACCCGACTATTTCTCAGCTTAAACTAATTGCCGAGCCTTGGGATTTAGGCGAAGGAGGTTATCAAGTTGGAAACTTTCCCGTATTATGGGCCGAATGGAATGGAAAATACCGGGACTCCGTGCGTAAGTTTTGGCGAGGTGATGAAAGTCAGGTGAGTGAACTGGCGTTCCGGCTAAGTGGTAGCAGCGACCTGTACGAAGACAATGGGAAAATGCCTTCGTCCAGTATCAACTTTGTTACGGCACACGATGGATTTACCTTACATGACCTAGTCAGCTACAACAACAAGCATAATGACGCAAATCTGGAAGATAGTATGGACGGGGAAGATCACAACCTCAGCTGGAACAGTGGCACAGAAGGAATCACTGATGATAAAGAGATTATTGAACTTCGGGAACGAAGAAAACGAAGTTTTCTGGGGACTTTACTTTTAAGCCAGGGAGTCCCAATGATCAGTCATGGTGATGAATACGGAAGAACACAATACGGTAACAACAACGTGTACTGCCATGATAACCAATTGACCTGGATGAACTGGGATTGGGATGAAGACCAAAAAAAGCTTTTTGAATTCACCAAAAAGATTATCCATATTCGAAATAACCATCCTGTAACACATCGACGTCGTTATTTCAAGAACCGTCGCATTCAGGGTGAAGGAATTAAAGATATTCGTTGGATTAATACAGATGGGATTGACATGAGCCAGGAAGAGTGGGATACCAGTTTTATCCGTGGAATGGGTATGCTGCTCAATGGTGAGCTAATGAAAGAAATAGATGAAAATGGGAATGTGCTTGCCGAAGATATTTTATTGATTTTGGTAAACAGTTTTTGGGAGCCTATCTCATTTACACTACCACACGAAGGATTGAGCACTGATTGGGAGATTCTTGTTGACTCTTACCTGGATGATGTTGATCCCATGAACAATAAAGTATCAAATGTTTTTGAATTGAACGGGCGATCCATAGCACTTTTAAAAAACATCAAATAAATAAGTTTAAACACATCTTAACACGAAAATAAAACACTCAATAACAATACATTAACTCTCAATCAAAGTCCTTTCTTTTTTATTCTGATTACCGATTTACTAAACCTGAGCTAGATAAGGCTTTTTTCCGGTTGTTATTCCTAATTTTGATCTTTCAATAAATGGGGAATTCTGAAAATGGAAAACAGCAATTACAATTTCAAGCCACTCGAGGGATACGAGAATTTTGAAGCAACGACTCAGATTATCATTGCCGAAATTCTGCATCGCAATCTTCCTTTTGAAATTATTGATGCCGATAACAACCTCATCGCGGTAAAGTACAACAACAAAGAATATATTATCCACGAGGGAACCATTTCCGATGCCAACAGCCTGATTGCTTACTGGATTTCGAACGACAAATGGATGACCCGTCAATTTTTGAAAAGGAAAGGAATTCGACAGGCTACCGGAATATTATTAGAAAGGAGCTATCAACCGAAACAACTAAATTCAATTAACTTCCCGGCGGTCGTGAAGCCTGCTGATACCGATCATGGCATTGCTGTCAGCACGAAGATTCAAAATAACGAAGATTTGATTCAGGCCATTAGCGCAGCTTTTTCTTATTCCGACAGGGTCATTGTTGAAGAATATTTCAAAGGGCAGGAATATCGCTTTTTAGTTATCGACGAAAAAGTTCGGGCAATTGCCTATCGTGTTCCGGCTAATGTAACTGGCGACGGGCAATCCTCCATCAAACAATTGATTGATCAAAAAAACAAAGGCAGGGGAACCGATTACCGCCATCCATTGTTAAAGATTACTATTGACGAAGAAGTATACAGGCATTTAAAAGCTTTATCGCTGACACCAGAAAGTGTTTTGAAAGATGGAGAGAAAATTTACTTGAGAAATAACTCCAACTTAAGTACAGGAGGCGACAGCATTGATGTGACTGATCATATGCCCGATTTTTATAAGGAAGTGGCCGTACAATCGGCTCAGGCTGTAGGCTTAAACATTGCCGGCATCGACATTATTATCGGTGACATGAAAAGAACTCCGTCAACCGAAAATTACATTGTGGTAGAACTAAATGCTCCAGCCATGTTATCGATGCACGATTTTCCCTATCAGGGAAAAAATAGACAGGTTGAGAAATATGTCTTAGATAGTATTTTGAGTTCAAAACAGATAAAATAAAAGTCGCAAGATTGATCGGATTACTGACAAGAACAATCAACCGGACGCAAGCAAATCACTTGTTAGATGACAGAAACAGAACGTAACATAGCAATATTGCATAAATCGCAATTAGTTGAATACTTTGAAAAAGGAAACAAAGAACCTCAGGATTGGGGTATTGGCACCGAGCATGAGAAATTTCTTTTTCAAATTGGTGATTTTAAACGACTAACCTACAATTCAAAAACAGGTATCCGCACCATTTTGGAACACATGCGGCAAAATGACTGGCAGCCCATCATGGAACAAGAACACCTGATTGGCTTGCGTAAAAATGGTGCATCAATCACTCTCGAACCAGGCGGTCAGTTCGAATTGTCAGGCCGAAACTTTAAAACGATCCACGATACCTATATTGAAACGAAGAAGCATTTTGAAGAACTGAAGTTGATTTGTCAAAAACTCAATTTTTTCAGTTTGCCAATGGGAATTGATCCCATTACCAAACTGGAGGATACGCCATGGATGCCCAAGGAACGCTACAAAATCATGCGTAACTACATGCCAACCAAAGGGAATTTAGGCTTGCAAATGATGACCAATACAGCCACGATCCAAGTTAACCTCGATTATGACAGTGAAAAAGATATGATTGTAAAAATGCGCATTGCACAAGCACTGCAACCAATTGTTTCCGCCATTTTTGCGAATTCACCATTCTCGGCAGGCAAACCCAATGGTTACCTCAGCTACCGTTCAAAAATATGGAACGACACCGACCCGGATCGTTGCGGATTCTTGCCTTTTCTTTTCGATGAGGGATTTGGCTTTGAACGCTGGGTTGATTATTTGTTGGATATCCCAATGTATTTCATTTATCGCGATGGAAAATACATTTCAGCCAATGACATCACCTTCCGAGATTTTATGACCGGAAAGCACGAGCTGTCTCCAACATTGGAAGATTGGGAAACACATACGTCCACCGTTTTTCCGGATGTTCGATTAAAGCAATTCATCGAAATGCGTGGTGCCGATGCCAGTTGCACCTCGCACATAGCCTCACTTTCGGCACTTTGGGTCGGATTACTCTACGATGGACAAAGTCGCGACGAAGCCTATAAAATGGTATCTGACTGGGATATTGAAACAATTCAAAGTGTAAGAAGTCAGGTTCCAAAACGAGGACTAAAAGCAGCATCTGGAAACATTAATGTTGGCGAAGTAGCCAAAAAGCTATATCAAATTGCCGTAGACGGACTGATTCGGCGGTCAGTAATTTCCAATTCCGAAGATGAAGCTCAATATCTTGAGCCGGTTCGAAGAATTACGGCAAGTGGAATTACTCAGGCTGAAAGATTATTGGATCGCTACCACAACAAATATAATAGTAACTTAACCGCGCTCCTTGATAATTGGCAGACGTTGCAATTACAAAGTTGTCCGAACGAATAAAAAGTAAAACGACAAGTAAATTCATGTTTTCGAAACTGAAATTTTTACTAAGCTACACACATAAATATCGCTGGTGGTATACCGGAGGATTGTTCTTTCTGGCGCTCACGGTTTGGGTATCGGTTACTATTCCCGAATTCATACAACAAAGTATCGACCTGATTGAGAAGGGACGCATAGGCAACGAATCGGAATTCCACAAAAATGTACTGATAATTGTGGGACTTGCGTTAATACTTATACTCGTGAGAACCTTTTCGCGAATCCTTATTTTTATTCCTGCGCGCCTTATTGAGAAACAACTAAAAGGCGAAATGTTTAAAAAGCTGTCCTCTTTTGGAAAAGACTATTACGATTTAAACTCTACCGGAAATATTATTTCTCGAATCAATAACGACATCAACGGCGTACGCATGATTACCGGATTTGGTATTTTACAAATCGGAAATATCATCCTCTCTCTTTCGCTCACCCCTTACAAAATGTGGGAACTATCACCCGAACTAACCTTGCTGTGCGTTATTCCGATGATCGTTGTTTTTATTGTTGTTCGCGTTGGAATGGCAATTATGGTTAAAAACACCCGGGCACAAATGAGTATTCTCCAAAAGTTATCGGGGAAAACAATTTCCTTTTTATCAGGAAATAGTGTCATTAAAAGTTACAACATCTACCCATGGGCTGAAGAGGAAGTCCACAAAGAAAGTGTTTCGCTGTATAAAAGGACACTTAAAATCAGCTGGATTCGCTCGTTCATTATGCCACTTCTGGGGAACCTTGGACAAATCCTTAAGATCGTTGTGCTTTTTGTAGGCGGAATGTATGTCATTAATGGAAAATTTACGATTGGAGAGCTGACTGCTTACATGGCATATGCAGCCTTGTTAAGTCATCCAATTATGGGATTGGGCTGGGTACTTACCGTATTTCAACAAGGTTTTGTTGGTATTAGCAGCTTGCAAACTATTTTAAACCGCGAGGGAACCGACGATCATAGAAAAGCCTTGCCGATTCAGGCGAAAGAGCAACTTTTCAAAGAAGGAATTCGGGTAAAAGACCTTAGTTTTACCTACCACAACGGGGACAAACCCGTTTTGAAAGATATTTCATTTTCGATAAAACCAGGGCAGGTTGTTGGTATCACCGGACAGGTTGGTTCGGGTAAGACAACTTTGATAAACTGCCTGAATGGTTATCTGCGTCCTGAAAAGGGAATGATTTATATGGGCAAACAAGATACGGCTGATTTGCGAAGTGAAGATATTCGATCAATCGTTCGAACCGTAACGCAAGAGGTATTTCTGTTTTCAGATACGATTGAAAACAATATTATTTTTGGCGCAGAGAAATCGGCTGTGAAAAACGAATTTGACGATGTGATTTATAAAAGTGCCTTTTATGATGATTTAAATCGCCTGACCAAGCAAGAAAAAACATTGGTTGGAGAGAAAGGCATCATGCTTTCGGGCGGGCAGAAACAACGAATTAGTCTGGCTCGCGCACTCTACACTCCTTGCGATTTGCTAATTCTTGATGATGTATTTTCGGCCGTAGATACGGACACCGAGCGATTCCTGATCAAACAGATTTTCGATCATCATCCTGCAAAGAGCCTGTTGGTTATTGCGAACCGGATAAGTGTACTCGAAAAAACGGACTTCACAATTGTTCTGGAAGAAGGGCAAATGGTAGCCAAAGGCAACCACCAGGAGTTACTTCAATCATCAGATTTTTACCGGGAGATTTTAACCCTGCAACAAGAAAACTAAAAACTGAAGGTAAAAGAAATGATTAAGGCTATACTAAATAAAATATCGAAAAATAACGACTGGAAACTACTCCGAAAGTTTGCAGGATTTTTTGCGCCACACAAAAAGTGGTTCTTTTTAAGCATTGCTTCAATTCCGATTACAACCGCAGCCGGTATTTTATTCCTTTGGTTGGTTGAAAATATTGTTGACAATTATATCATTCCAGGGAATATTGAAGGATTAACGCTTCAAATTATTTTACTGGCAGTGGTATTACTCGTCAATTTGTTATTCGATGGTTTTTACAGTTATTCCTTCTCCAAAGCCGGAGGGTTGGCCATTGTCGACCTTCGCAAAAAGTTATTTGGAAAATCTTTGCGATTTCCCTTGAGCTACTTCGACAAAAAACCTATCGGTGTAACCTTATCGCGACTCACCAGCGACATGGAATCTATTCAGGAATCGTTTGCTGCCGGAATTTTGGGACTGCTGGCCGACAGTATTAAGACGCTGGCATTAGTCAGTTACCTGTTTTATCTGAATTGGAGACTAACCTTAGTTTTACTTCTGGTTGTACCTCTGATTATTCTGGTCATGCGGTATCTTCGAAAAAAGATCCGCCAAGCCTACAATACTTCCCGCAGCAGCTTGGCCAAGTCGGCAGCTTATTTACAGGAATCACTCAATGGTATGAAAACCATTCAACTTTATGCTTCCGAAGATGAAGTACTCGAAAAATATAACGACCTTAACAAGCAGTATTGCGATGCCCAAAACAGTTCAAACGTATACGATTCAGCACTCTACTCGATTGTTGAGGGAATTACCTCCCTGGCTACAGCGTTGGTAATTTGGTACGGTGCCATCCAAATTTGGGATTATGGATTTACAATGGGCGTACTCATTGTTTTCGTCACAACATTGGAACGTCTTTTTATACCGGTCAGGCAGTTTGCACAGCAAATTTCTACCATCCAACGTGCCTTGTCGGCGCTGGAACATATCAGCGAGTTATTTAAACAAAGAGTTGAAGCACCTGAAGAAATTGCAACCAATCAACCAATTAAACCCCTCGAGCTAAAAGAAATTGAATTTAAAAATGTCTTTTTTCGATACAATGAAGATTCTCCTGATGTGCTGAAA
The DNA here is from genome assembly GCF_963678245.1 of uncultured Sunxiuqinia sp. NCBI lineage: Bacteria > Pseudomonadati > Bacteroidota > Bacteroidia > Marinilabiliales > Prolixibacteraceae > Sunxiuqinia > uncultured Sunxiuqinia sp. Next base: position 531,239 of record NZ_OY782772.1, on the reverse strand, counting down.
GATGTTTCTTTCAAACTTGAAAAAGGTGACCGAATGGCATTGGTAGGCACAACCGGATCGGGCAAATCAACCATCATCAAGCTACTAACCAAAACCTACACCGGCTACCGCGGATCGATAAAAATTAATGGCATCGAACTAACCGACATCCCATTGGCGCAGGTTCGCGAAACAATATCGGTCATGCAACAAGATATTTTCATGTTCAACAACACGGTTGAATTTAATATTTCGTTGGGACGAAAATTCATAAGTCGAAGTGATGTAGAGCAAGCAGCATCTTTTGTTTTTGCCAATCACTTCATCAACCAGCTTCCGGGAAGGTACGATTTTACTATTCAAGATAATGGCGACAACCTTTCAAAAGGTCAGGCTCAACTCATCTCCTTTGCCCGTGCAATTAGCGGCAACAGCGAACTAATCATCCTGGATGAAGCAACTAGTGCAGTCGATTCAGTTACTGAGCAATACATTCAGCAAGCCATTGCTAATATTTTCTCGATGAAAACCGTAATTGCCGTGGCTCACCGACTGAGTACAATTAAAAACTCAGACTTGATTTTGGTTCTGGAAGACGGAAAAATTATTGAACAGGGAAATCATACTGAGCTCATTCAACACGGAGGGAAATATGCGCAACTGCTCCATCAACTGGCCGAAGAAAATCAACAAGAATAGCAAAAGTTAAACGAAGAAAATGGCGACTCCGATTACCGTAATAACCGCACCAATAATTTCCTTCCAGTTTACTTTCTCTTTAAAAATTAGAATGGCCGGAGGGATAATTAAAACCGGAACAATTGCCATAATCGTTGCCGCAATTCCGGCCTTTGTATTTTGAATAGCAATAAGCGAAAAGGAAACTCCCAAGAATGGCCCAAAGAAAGAACCCAACGTAATGCGCTTCATCGCTGAGATATTTTTCAAAGCCGCCCATACCCGATAATAACGTTTCAATACCAACAACAAGATCGCAAAGCCAACAATTCCACTCATCACCCGAATTTGAGAAGCCGCAAAAGCATCGTAATCTCCCATCCCTTTTTTGCTCATTACTAACCCGATAGCCTGACCAAGCGCGCCACCCAAGGCCAATAAAATACCAGAGACAGAATACGCTGAAGTTAACCGTTTACGTATTTTCTGCTCTCCATTTAAAGGACCAGCTTCACGTTTCAAAATCACCATGCTAATTCCACACAAGGTAATTGCCATGCCAATCCAATTGGATAGTGAAAGAACTTCGTCTAATACAAAATAGGAGATAAACGCAGTGAACGGCGGAGTCATGGCCATCATTAGCATTGAGATGCGGGCGCCAATAACCACAAAGGCTTGAAACAACAGCAAGTCGCCAATTACAAACCCGACGATGCCCGAAGCGGCCAACCAAAACCACTGATAGGCATTCGCATCAAAAGGAAACCACATTCCGCGTGTTACCTGTGTGTAGGCCGAATAAATAAAGAATGCAATAACCAATCGGATCAGATTTACAGCCAAAGAGCCGACTTTTTTCCCGGCTGATTCAAATGCCATACTGGTTACCGTCCAAAAGACAGCGGTGAACAAAGCTGCGATTTCCCCCCAATAAGCCTGCATTACAACAAAGTCTCCTTCATACTTAAACCTTAACTCTGATTTTTAAATAGTCATTGAAAGACGGCTAATTTAAAGAAATAATCAGACTTACAACCATATAAAATTCAGGTTTTAAAAAGGACATCTCGCTTTTGCCTTTTCAGCAAAATGCCATCGCAGCTATAAAAGAATCCTATCCTTCAAATTTGAAACAAAATCATTCCGGAGTTCTGTTCTTGTTGTAAAAGTTACTTTTTACCATTTTTCAACGCAAAAAACACGACATTACTAAAAACATTGCTTTAATTAGCAAGATTAAATATGAAGCAAGATCTTCATTTTTGTTACTCATGAATGAAAGACCGTCTAACCAGCGGTCTTTCTGTTAGAAAATTCCCGTATAAGTCAATTCGTTTTTACTCTGAAAATAACAGGTTGGGATTATAATCCAGATCTAGAATTAGCGTACTCCAAACTCAATACTACATTTTAAAATCGGTTATAAAATTATAGAATAAGAATAAACACTTCCTTTATTCTTCAAATTGAATAACTTCTACGGGACACTCTTCTGCTGCTTCTTTGATTCAATCTTCGTTAGTCGCATAGTCAGTCAGCTCCTTCTTTAACACTAGCCCCATCGGGCATTTCAAATACATCGGGACAAGAACTTTCACACAATCCACATGACGTACAATCTTCTTCAATCCAAACTTTTGTAATCGTCATAATAATACACTTTAGGTGTAATTAATTTTAAACTTCTATTTAATTAGTACTACATTTTTCAACGAGAGAAGCTTTGAATTGTTTTAAAACAATTCAACTTTCAGTGTTTCAAACAAAAAAGCCAGTGTTTTTCAACACCGGCTTCCGCTCATTTTTGGCAAAATGTGCCATTGCTTTTCAGCAACACTTATTTATAAGAGGTTTTGGTTTAAACTTATTTTTCAAATATTTTGCTTTGCTCATGTACACCACTTATTGAGCGTCCTGATGGATCAACATTGTCTTTGAACGATTCATCCCAAGCCAAAGCTTCGGCTGTACTACACGCTATCGATGGCACCGATGGCACGCATGAAGCAGCGGCATCAGAGGGGAAGTGCTCCTCAAAAATAGTGCGGTACAAATACTCTTCTTTTGATCTTGGCGTATTTATCGTAAAACGGAAATTAGCATTTTCCATCATCTCATCCGAGATTTTATCTTTAGCAATTTGCTTCAGCGTATCAATCCATCCATAACCAACGCCGTCAGAAAACTGCTCCTTTTGTCTCCAAGCTACGCTTTCAGGTAAAATATCTTCGAATGCTTTACGAACAACCCATTTTTCCATCTTTTCTTTGCCAGCCATTTTTGCCTGAGGATTCATGCGCATGGCCACGTCAATAAACTCTTTATCCAGGAATGGAACACGACCCTCAACTCCCCATGCAGCTAACGATTTATTGGCACGTAAGCAATCATACAAATTCAGTTTGCTTAGTTTACGCAGTGTCTCTTTGTGAAACTCTTCGGCATTTGGCGCTTTATGGAAATACAAGTAACCACCAAAGATTTCATCAGCACCTTCACCAGTTAAAACCATTTTTATACCCATCGATTTAATGACACGAGCCAACATATACATCGGAGTAGCAGCCCGTATTGTAGTTACATCGTAAGTCTCAATGTGGTAAATTACGTCACGAATTGCATCAAGCCCTTCCTGTATGGTATAATTTATCTCATGGTGAATTGTTCCAATATGGTCGGCTACTTTACGCGCCGCAGCCAGGTCTGGAGATCCATCTAATCCAATTACAAAGGAGTGCAACTGTGGCCACCAGGCATCTTTCGCGTCGCCAGCCTCAACCCTTTTGCCTGAGAATTTTTTAGCTAAGGCAGAAGTAACAGAGGAATCTAAGCCACCGGAAAGCAAAACACCATAAGGCACATCCGACATCAATTGACGATGTACTGCTTTTTCCATCGCCTCTTTCAATTCTTCAACGCTAGCTGGATTATCTTTTACATTTTCATAGTCCATCCAATCGCGGGTCCACCAAGTTTTAACTTCGCCATCTTTACTATATAAATAGCTGGCAGGTGGAAATTCTTCAATCTTGGTGCAAACACCTTCCAATGATTTTAACTCGGATCCAACATAGAAGTTTCCGCTTTTATCCCACCCCATGTACAATGGAATAATACCAATATGGTCGCGACCAATCAGGTAAGTATCATTTTCAACATCATAAAGAGCAAATGCAAAAATTCCGCTTAAGTCGTCCAGAAAATCAATTCCTTTTTCCTGGTAGAGTGCCAAAATTACTTCGCAGTCCGACCCTGTTTGATATTCATATTTATCTTTGGTTTGTTCCCGAATTTCCTGATGATTGTAGATTTCACCATTAACGCCTAAAATAAGCTTCTTATCTTTACTATATAATGGCTGACCTCCCGATTCCGGGTCAACAATTGATAATCGCTCGTGAGCAATGATTGCTTTGTCGCCACAATAAATCCCAGACCAGTCCGGCCCGCGATGTCTAATCTTTTTTGACTGTTCTAAAACCTGAGGCCGCAATTGCTGGGCATCTGTTTTCAAATCAAATACACCTACTATTCCACACATAATGCCAAAATTTTAAATCTAATTTCTTATAATACCTTTAAACAACCTGACAAAAATAAGCTTTTTGATCAAACACAAAAACATATTCTGACATTTTTCTACTTACACTGATCTTATATTATCATACAGAGATAAAAATAAAAATTTTGATTTCTATTTGAAACAAACACAGATTCACTCTGCCCCTAAAAATTAGGTAGCACCTATTTGAGAAAGAAATCTTTTCAGAGAAGCCCCCCCCGCTTTTCAACAACCTTTCATAAAAAAACAACCTTTTATGGACAATTCACGACTACCCGTGATTTTAAGAGCTGCAACAAAAAAAGCAACTTTTTCAAGCTGCTTTCTATATTTAGGAATTGAAATGCACATTAAACATTAAATCTGAAATGCATGATATCTCCATCCTGAACCACATACTCTTTCCCTTCAACGGCCATCTTCCCGGCTTCTTTACAAGCTTGCTCCGATCCTAGCGTTGTAAAGTCGTTATATTTTATAACCTCGGCTCGAATAAAGCCTTTCTCAAAATCAGTATGAATAACTCCGGCAGCCTGAGGGGCTTTAAAGCCTTTTTTATAAGTCCATGCACGCACTTCTTTCACTCCAGCGGTAAAATAAGTTTCCAACTCCAGCAATTTATAGGCCATCTTAATTAATTTATTAACGCCCGATTCTGCAAGGCCAAGATCATCTAAAAACATCTTCCGCTCTTCAAAATCTTCCAACTCTGCAATGTCAGCTTCTGTTGCTGCTGCTATCATCAGCATCTCCGCGTTTTCATCCTTAATCTCTTCTTTCACTGCCTCGACATAGGTATTTCCAGTGGTTACAGAAGCCTCGTCAATATTACAGATATAAAGTATGGGTTTGTTAGTCAACAACTGAAGATCTTTTGCGATTTTTAAATCATTTTCATCCAGCTCAACCGTGCGGGCAGACTTTCCTTGATTCAAAGCCTCCTTATACAACGAAAGAACCTTAAACAACCTTTTCGCATCGGGATCGTTTCCGGTTCGAGCTTGTTTTTCAACCTTTGCCAAACGACTTTCAACAGTTTCCAGGTCTTTCAACTGAAGCTCAATATCAATCGTTTCCTTATCACGAACCGGATCAATAGTGGTATCAACGTGCGTGATGTTTTCATTTTCAAAGCAACGCAATACATGAATAATTGCGTCTGTCTCCCGAATGTTCCCCAGAAATTTATTTCCCAACCCTTCGCCTTTGCTTGCTCCACGAACCAATCCGGCAATATCAACAATCTCCACTGTTGTAGGCACTACCCGCTCGGGATTCACCAACTCTTCCAATTTAATCAAACGATCATCGGGGACAGTAATTACTCCAACATTCGGTTCAATGGTGCAAAACGGAAAGTTTGCCGACTGAGCCTTTGCATTTGATAAACAATTAAACAAGGTTGACTTACCTACATTTGGAAGTCCTACAATTCCACACTTTAAAGCCATTCTATTCTCTTCTTAAAAAATTGAAGGGCAAAGTTAATCCTTTTTGACTATTTTTGAACACCGATTCTATTCTGAGATTAATAAATTAACAAAACAAAAATCGCAATAAACTACCATTAATAACAGACTGACTTAAGCGACTAAACGCAACGTTAAAAATCGTTAAGGAAATTAAACTATTACAAGATTAATTGATCTACCGACTAAACCCTTTCGGATAATTTCATGAAAAGCGACCAGCAAATCATTCTCGAACTAAAACAAGAAAAGACAAAACAAGCAGCTTTTCGGTCTTTAGTATCGACCTATAAAGAACGGTTGTACTGGCACATTCGCAAAATCGTAATTAGTCATGATGATACTGACGACGTTTTGCAGAATACCTTTATTAAGGTGTGGCGCAACATCGACAATTTCAGGGAAGAATCCGGATTGTTTACCTGGCTGTACAGAATTGCGACGAATGAATCTCTAACCTTTTTAAGCCAGAAAAAGAAGAAAACCTTTGCTGGCAGCGAAGAGTCTAACGATTACATTTTAGAAAATCTACAGACTGACCCATATATTAATGGCGATGAAATTCAATATCGGCTGCAAAAAGCAATAGCACAGCTGCCAGACAAACAGCGTTTGGTTTTCAATATGCGTTACTTTGATGATATTAAGTATCAGGACATGGAGAAAATTCTTGAAACTTCAGAAGGCGCACTTAAAGCTTCGTATCATCATGCGGTAAAGAAAATTGAAGAATACTTTAAATCAGAAGAATAACATGGCATTTTTAGTGTAATGATTAAACTTTTCTAAATATAAAAAGTCAAAATGAGTGATGAGAAAGCATACTGACATATGGGACGAATTACAAAATGAACCTTCAGAACCACCTTTTAGAGTTCCTGAAGGCTATTTCGATACCTTAGAGGATCGAATTAAATCCCGGATTGAAGAAGAATTTCAGCCCGTATCTCAAAAAGGAAAAGTAATTCGAATACTAAAACCATTGCTGGGGATGGCAGCAAGTTTTGCACTTGTTTTTCTGTTGGTCTATTATCCACTAAGTGTTTATTTGCCTGATTATCTGGCAAAGAATACGGACAACCCGGAGATAAATCCGGAAGTAGCATCTGAAGAAGATCTTCTGTTTTCTTACTTTTCGATCACTTCAAACTCTGTTTATGATCTATTTGCCGATAATGAAATTGCGACGGAAGAAGAAATTAGTTCGGAAGAGATGTTGGATTATTTGACACTTTCGATGAATGAGGCTGAGATTTATGCCGAATTAAAATAAAGAAAAATTAAACTGAAATAAAATGAAGAAATTTTTTTTATTGACTTTACTGATCCTTTCAACAATGAGTTTTGCTTTCGCTCAAGACAGGATGAAACTGGATGATGACTGGATGGAAAAAATCAGATCAGAAAAAGTAGCTTTTCTGACGACCAAGCTAGAACTAACCCCGAATGAAGCACAGAAATTCTGGCCTGTGTATAATGAATTTGAAGAGAAACGTTTCAAAATTCATATGGAGCGCCGTAAAATGGAACATGAAACATTAGAAAATACGAATGGGTTGTCAGATTCAGAATTAAAAGCTATTTCGGATGATTTCGTTAGTTTGTTTCAACAAGAAGCCGATTTAATGAAAGAATACAGTCATAAATTCTTCGATGTTTTACCTGCTAAAAAAGTGGTCAGTTTTTACGATGTTGAAAATGATTTTCGATCACACATGCTTCAGGAGTTCCGAAAGAAAAAACGAGATAATAATAATTAAAATGAGCCGCAACAGCGGCTTTTTTTATGTCTGAGAAATCGGGGAATAACATCTACATATCCACACTCTACTTTCCACTTACACCTTTTTACCCAAGTCCCAAATCTCCGCATATAGCACTGTAAAACAATAAATTACGACCAAACAAGCCAAGTATGTGTCCATATTGGCAGGATTTTTTCAATATCCTTAGGGAAAATGCAAAAAAAAATACAATGGACGATGTACAACGTAAAAATAAGAACACTCAAAATATTAGCCCTGAAGAAGAACACTTTTTAAAACTAATTCAAAAGCGCTGGAGTCCCCGGAGTTTTAGTGATGAGAAAATCCCGATCGAATCAATTCAGCAGATTTTTGAAGCTGGAAAAACAATGATGTCTTGTTTTAATGAACAGCCATGGCGAATCATCTTTGCGTTTAAAGATGATCCTCATTACTCAAAATTATTTGATTGTTTGGGAGAGTTTAACCAAAACTGGGCTCGAACAGCACCTTGTCTAGGAGTAGTAGTAGCAAAAAAACACTTCTCCAAAAAGGATAAGATAAATCGGCATCGCTTTTACGATTCGGGTGCTTTTATGGCGGCTGCTACTTTGCGAGCAACCAGCATGGGACTATTCGCACACCAAATGGCCGGGTTCACACCTCAAAAAGTGGTCGATCATTTTGATCTTCCCGATGAATTTGAGCCAATCACCATGTTTGTCATCGGAAAGCCAACTGATCCAGAACAACTCCCCAAGGACCTGAGAAAACAAGAAACGAAAAAGTCGGACAGGAAAAAGCTTGATGAATTTTTGTATCAAGAATGGGAAGTTCCCTACCGAAAAACTTAGTAACGTAGAAAAGTAATTTTTAAAATCTTAATCATGAGTAATAATAACCAATACGACACACTAGTGGGAGCAATTGAAGCATTGAAAAAGCGCGGTTTTACACATAATTTTTCAGTCAACAAAGCAGGTCAACTTGAAGAACATTCTGATAAGCATTATAAGGCTTCGGAAGTAATATTACATGAATTCCATCGATTTGAAGGAAATACCAATCCCGCCGACATGAGCATTGTTTATGCCGTTGAGACAAAATCGGGAGCAAAAGGAACAGTTGTCGACTCTTTCGGTGTCGATGGTTCTGAAATCGTTTCAGACTTTATGAATAACGCTGAGCAAAAGCAATTTGATTAAGCCCATAATAAAACGAAGAAATTAATTTATAAATGTAAAAAAATGACACAAAAAGAACTTACTAAAGATCTACAAGATATTATAGATATCTGCAAGGACAGCGTAAAAGGCTATGAAACTGCTGCAGATAAAATTGAGCAAGGTGACTTGCAAACTTTATTTCTAAGGCTATCTCAGCAACGAAAAGGCTTTGTGGAGGAAATAAAAAACGAAGCATTGAAATTAGGTACCGAACTAGATGAGTCCGGCTCAACCAAAGGTTTTTTCCACCGCACTTGGCTAGCCACAAAAGCTGTTTTTTCCAGGGAAACCAATGAAAAAGTTATCAATGAAAGTATGCAAGGCGAAAAAGTAGCAGTTGAAAACTATAACAAAATTCTAGGTAATGAAAATATCCCCAGATATTTACGCGAAATTTTAGAAGAACAACAAAAACTAATTAAAGGTGCCATTTTGCAACTAAATGGACTTAAAGCAGAAGTATAATCACGATATATACTTTAATTCAATTTAACAAACAATAAAAATTAATATTATGAGTGCAACAACAGACAAAATTAAAGGAAACTGGAACACAGTTAAAGGTAGTCTTAAACAAAAGTATGGTGAATTAACGGACGATGATTTAACCTATGCTGAAGGTCAGGAAGATGAACTAATCGGACGTATCCAGAAAAAGACAGGAAAAAGTAAACAAGAAGTCAAAGATTTCATTGACAGTATTTAATACAAAACAACATGGGAACATTAACTGGAAAAAAAGTAGCAATATTAGCGACTAACGGTTTCGAGGAATCGGAGTTGTTTGGGCCAAAAGATGCTTTTGAAAAAAGCGGTGCTGATGTTCTGTTAATTTCGCCGGAATCAGGCAAAATTACTGCGTGGAAACATGGAGAATGGAGCCGCAAGATCGACGTTGATGTTAACATCTCGGAAGCTGAGGTTTCAGACTATGACGCGCTGATGCTTCCGGGTGGGGTAATTAATCCCGACAAACTCAGGCGTAATGAAAAAGCGGTCAGCTTTGTTCGTGATTTTATGGAAACCGGGAAACCGGTTGCAGCCATCTGTCATGGGCCTCAAATGCTAATTGAAGCTGATGCAGTTAAAGGACGAACAATGACCTCCTTCTTTTCAATCAAAAAAGACCTGCAAAATGCTGGAGCTAATTGGATTGACCTAGAGGTTGTTGTTGACAATGGCCTAGTCACTTCCCGCAATCCCTCGGATCTTGAATCTTTTAGCTCAAAAATGGTTGAAGAAATCGCCGAAGGTAATCACTAATATTCTATCGCAAACAATAATGAAAGATCGAAACCTTGCTACTGCTTTTGGTTTCGATCTTTTCTAACTTTTAAAATAGATATCATGCCTAATAAAAAAGGATCATCTCTAATTAAGAATGAAGATCAGTACGAAGCACTGATTGAGAAAGGCGCTAGTAAACAAAAAGCAGCACGAATTGCGAATTCCCCTGATTCCGGGAAAAAAGGAGGTTCAAGCGAAAAATATGAAAGATGGACGAAAGAAGATTTGTATGAAAAAGCAAAGCAAGTTGGTATTGACGGACGAAGCAATATCTCGAAAAAAGAGTTAATCGACGCGCTGCGCAACAATTGACAATTCAACGTATTCATTTCTTACAGAATGAAAGTAGACCAACTTCCCTTATCGCTTGTTTATGCAACCGACGAATTGCCAGAATACCACTGAATGAATAAAAACGGGTCAAGATTTATTTACAAAAACGAAGGAGGAAAAACACTAAGATGTAAACGAATATCTGCAAAAAATATATTCTCTCGAGATCTGTGCCAAAAACTTCAGAACATGAGGTGGCACCGTTCTATCAATCAAGTTTGAGCCCCGAGCGAGAGAAATTCTTGAATAAAACCCACGAAAGAAAAAAGATGTAACCTTAGTTCGCTGAGTTTTGAAAGAACAAAATAACACCGTTGCCGGAAGCCGGAAGTATTACATTCACGCCAAAATACTGGCGACGATGAGAAAGAAAAGTTTAGGTCATTTTGATTTGCCGAAAAACATCAAAGGAAAAAAGCGATATTCAAGATACGAGCTGCTTACCCTAAGTATTTTGGAAATGGACTAGGGACTGACCGAGAATAACAATATGCGTCAAAAAAATTTACGAACATGGAAATGATTGTCAATCAATTCTGGATTTTGCTCGATGTTGTAATCGCGACGGTTTTATGCAGTGTGATTGGAGGGGAACGGGAAAAACTGGATAAACCGGCTGGCTTACGCACCAATATGATTGTTGGAAGTATTTCATGCTTCTTCGTTGCAATTTCTCCGGTTCTAAGTAATTTTATCAACGAGAACATTGCAACCGATATTATGAGTGTGGATCCGGTGAGGATTTTGCAATCGATTGTGGTTGGAGTTAGTTTTATTGGTGCCGGCACCATTTTGAAATCAAAAGATGAAAATACGGTTCGGAATCTTACGACAGCTTCTACCCTGCTCTATTCGTCGGGGATTGGGATCGCCGTGGCTATAAAGGCATATGTTGTTGCCGTGGGGCTTACCCTTATCATTTTATTCATCAACTCAATAAACCATTTGAGAGGCATCAAAGCACGATTTAAGAAGAAGAGTAGATAACTGTTGGGTAATCTCTATGAATTACTAATTTAGCCTATATCATTTACTTGCATAAAAAAGGCAATACGATACATTCTGATTTTGCTACTAACCACACTCCTATCTTGCTCTGAGGAAGGTGACAATGAAGGAAAAATAATTACGACTAATGGCCCAATTAATTCAAGTGAGTTTGGAAAAACCCTTGCACACGAGCATGTCTTGGTCGATTTTTCAGGTGCTGCAAACTACCATCCTGAAAACTACGATCATCAAGAAGCATTTGAAAAAATACTCCCTGAACTACTCAAACTGAAAACATACGGAGTCAAAACATTAGTTGAATGCACTCCTCTTTTCGTTGGCAGAGATGTAAAACTGTTAAAGCAATTAGCCGATTCAACAGGAATGCATATTCTGACAAACACCAGGTTTTATGGTGCCCAAAGCAATAAATTTATCCCTGAGCATATAATGGATATGCCTGCTGAGGCCATTGCAGAGTTTGAACAAGGCATCGAAGGCACCGGAATTAAGCCCGGCTTTATCAAAACAGCTGTTAATCGGGCAACTCTATCCGAATTTCATCAAACATTGATACGAGCTGCTGCTATTGCGCACAAGGCAACCGGCCTTACAATTATGGCACATACCGGGCCTGCAATTTCTGCATTCGAAGAGCTTGAAATATTAAAAGAAGAAGGCGTTTCTCCCGAAGCATTTATTTAGATCCATGCCAGCAATGAAAAAGACTGGAAAACCCTTGTTAAAGCAGCACAAATGGGAGCTTGGGTTTCATTGGATAAGTATGGATGGGATGAAAAACATCTCGAAGGTGATGCCCTTGTTTATTTAAAAAATCAAATTTTAATTTCACACGATGCTGGCTGGTACACCCCATCACACCCCGGGAGCGATTTCAAGCCCTACACAAACATTTTTCAATCGCTCATTCCAAATCTGAAAGCAAAAGGATTCACCGATGAGGATATCAACCAACTTCTAATTTCAAATCCGGCAAAAGCGTTTACCGTTGGCAAACGTCTAATTAATAACCCAAACTAAAAAAATGAAAAGGCACATTTACCTTATTGCATGGCTATTTCTTTCCATGTTCATTTTTACTGGTTGTGCAACTCAATCGGCTGGTAATATTACATATCCTCCGGGATTTTGGCATGGACTATTTCATGGCTTCATCATCCTGTTTAGTTTTATAGTCGGCTTATTTACCGACTACGAAATTTATGCTTTCCCAAACTCTGGAGGCTGGTACAACTTTGGATTTTTGATTGGTGTAATGATGTTCGGGGGTGGCGGTGGTGCCAGTTCAAAACGAAGAAAATAATTCTTTGAGTTTCCTGATCATTTATTAAAAAATATTATTCAGGAAACAGTTGAACACAACCGTTTTCTATTGTATTCAATCCTTTCTCACCTAAGAAGCACATTGTAATATTAAATATTGCTTTTAAAACTCGCATTATTTAAAGAATGATTAAACTTTACAACATCATCAAGCTGAATTAACTTCAAACCCGATCATTGCCCGTAGCTTTGTGGCCTAAATAAAACTTCATGTGGGTACTATTAACACTACTGTCGGCATTTCTCTTGGGTATTTACGATGTCTTTAAGAAGTTGTCGGTAAACGAAAATGCTGTATTTCCGGTCCTTTTGATCTCGGCAATTACCGGAGCGGTCATTTTTACCCCACCCACGATAGGTTCATGGTATTATCCTGAGTTTTTTCAATCCATTCATTTTTATGTGCCTTCAATCACACTGCGGGAACACGGCATGATTTTTCTAAAAACCATGATCGTAGTGAGTAGTTGGATTCTGGCATTCACAGCTTTAAAGCATTTGCCAATTACCATTGTCTCGCCCATTCGGGCAACAAGTCCGTTGTGGACATTAATCGGAGCTATCATCATTTTTCAGGAACACCTCAACTTTTTGCAATGGGCAGGCGTTATTACCACCCTGTTGTTTTTCTACTTGCTATCGACTGCCGGTAAGCTCGAAGGCATCCACTTTCGTAAAAACATTTGGATTTTGTGCATTATGGGAGCAACTCTGCTCGGTGCATCCAGCGGGCTATACGATAAATTCATTATGCGAAAGATCGACCGTTTTGCAGTGCAGGCCTGGTTTTCGTTTTACCAAGTGGTGGTCATGCTTCCGGTGGTTGCCATTTTTCGATGGAGCAAGCCCAAAAGCAAGCGACCACCATTTGACTGGCGATGGAGCATTCCTGCGATTGGTGTCTTTTTGCTGATGGCTGACTTCGCCTATTTTTATGCACTGAGTTATGAAGACTCCATGATTTCTGTTATTGCTGCTTTAAGACGAGGCGGAGTTTTAGTGGCTTTTGTAACCGGAGCATTCCTTTTTAAAGAAAGTAATATCCGACAAAAGGGAATTTACCTACTTGGCATTTTGGCCGGAATCTTAATGATTAGTTTAGGAAGCTAACTTTTATTCCGCTAAGAATTTTGTTAACTTCGATTGATTAAACCAACAAATATGAATCGAATTCAACTTTTACAAGGCGATATCACCGAAATGCATGTTGATGCTATTGTGAATGCAGCAAACCGAAGTCTTCTGGGAGGTGGCGGCGTTGATGGAGCTATTCACAGGGCAGCCGGGCCGAAGCTAAAAGAAGCTTGTGCAAAGCTAAACGGTTGTGAAACGGGGCAAGCAAAAATCACAACGGCTTATCGCCTGCCATCGCGATATGTGATTCACACGGTTGGTCCGGTTTGGCATGGAGGCGAGATTGGTGAAAAAGGACAGTTGGCTTCGGCGTACCAGAATAGTTTAATATTGGCTAAAGAATACAAACTAAAAACGATCGCTTTTCCAAACATCAGCACAGGCGTCTATGCCTTCCCCAAAAAACTCGCCGCAAAAATAGCAACACAAACAGTCCTTGAATTTTTAGAAGAAGATGATTGGTTTGAAGAAGTCACGCTTTGTGTTTATGATGATGAAAATTACAAAATCTATCAAGACCTTTTAAACGTCTGATTTCACTGAACATTTTCCCTTTTCAACAGTCTTACAATAGGAATTAATTCTGACAACGAGAAGTAATTTATGTGCATACTTTTCGTTTTCCGAAATATTAGTTCTTATTGAACCTTTATTCTATCGGTTCAATCGTGAAAACCAAATGCATTTTAGTCAAAAAATTAAATTCACTCTCCTTTATGAAAGTAGTTAAATGTTTATCTTTAGTTGTTCTTATATGTTTTATGGGCTTTTCAGACTTGAGTGCTCAACGCGATTATAAAACAGCAATAGGATTCCGTGCAGGCCCAATGGCTGGCTTGTCGCTGAAGCATTTTATCTCCGAAAGCAAAGCGCTGGAAATCATCGTTTCATCCAGATGGAGTGGAACTTTATTTCAAGGATTGTATGAAATACATCAGGACGTTTTTAACGACTCAAATTTCAACTTATTCTATGGAGCTGGCGCACATCTTGGTTATTGGGATTTGAATGGACACATACACCCTTGGTACGAAAATGACGGGACTTACACCGCTTTTGGGATTGATGGGATATTGGGGCTTGAGCATGTCATTAAAGATGCTCCGATCAGTGTTTCGGTTGACTGGAAGCCCATGTTTAATGTGATTAACTATACCGGTTTTTGGATGGATGACATTGGCCTGACAATACGATTCAACTTCAGATAGTTTACTCCGGCTGCATCGGTGTCCTAAAATAGTTAAATTTGATTCAAATGACTGATTGATGAAACGTATTAAAATTGAATTCCCCGTAACGATACTTACAGCAATAGTTGTGCTGGGTGTCACTTTTTCCGGCTATCTGGTTTATCAAAGTCTATCACAAATCGTTGATTCTATTCACCGCGAAGCCCGACCCGATTTTAAGTTGCTGCAAATAAAAGCCATTGCAGCTGACCTCTCCGAAGTAGAAAGTACTGTTAGACTATATTCAGTAACCCGCGATGAGAAATATTTTCATCCCTACAAGCAAATCAATCAATCCGTTCAGAAAAAACTAACCAACCTGGAAGATTATGCACAGACCAGCGAAAAGCAGAAAATGCAGATTGACTCGATTCGGCAGTTGACAAATGCGAAGCTTGCTGTCTGGAAAGAAATTCTGGTACTCCATCATGCCCGCGAAGATGCACACGAATCATTCACTGAACTGTACACTAAAATTGACAGCGCTAAAACTGAGCCTGATACCATTTTAGTTGAAGTTGAAGCTCCCGAAAAAAAACGCGGATTGCTAAAACGGATTTTTGGAGGTAAGAAAAAAGACCCTGAGATCATTGAACAAATTCAGATTCAACCGGTAGATTCCAATACCATCGACAAAGATTCGATCAAACAAGAAATTGCACAAATAGAAAACCGCATAAAAACAACCAACCAAACAATCTCTGCTCAGGAAAAGGCATTGCTCGAAGAAAACATTATCCTTTCGGAACTGCTCAAAACTCTAATAACAAAATTGGAAACCGACGAACGAAAAAAGCTACTTGAGAAAACTCAGGAAGCAGACCGGCTGGCAGCGATCACCTACAAGAGGTTAGCCTTATTTACACTAGGATCGGTTATTTTACTATTATTGGTTTTGTTTCTGTTTTATCGATATCTAAACAAATCCAGAATCCATCAAAACCTCCTCCACAAAGCTAAAATTGATGCTGAAAAACTAGCTCGTGCCAAAGAAGTTTTTGTAGCCACTGTAAGCCATGAAATGCGAACGCCCATCAATGCCATTTACGGATTAACCGAGCAGTTGATAAAAAAGACAGATAACAACAAACATAAAAAGGATTTGGAAATCATTTACACCTCGACCGAGCATTTAATTTCGTTGGTAGAGGACACGCTTGACTTTTCGAAAATTGAAAGCCAGAAATTGAAGTTGGCAAAAGATGATTTTTCGCTGAGCAAATTACTTGCTGACGTTATAGTCCTCAACAAAGGAAAAGCGAAATCGAAAAAATTACAGCTTAAATTAGACACGGATGATCTTGAACCAATTGTACTTCGCGGCGATGTATTCAGATTAAAACAAATCCTGATCAACCTGGTTACCAATGCGATTAAATTTACCGATCAGGGCAGTGTGACTTTAAAAGTGTCGGCAAAAGAAAATAAATGGCGTAAGATATGGGTCAGTATTCAGGTGATCGACACCGGAATTGGGATATCAAAAGAAAACCACTCGCTAATATTTGATGATTTTGTACAACTGGAAACCGACTTGACCAGAAAACAAGGAGGAGCCGGACTGGGGCTAGCCATTGTGAAAAAGCTGATTGACGTGCAAAAAGGGAAAATATCCATCGACAGCGAGTTAAATAAGGGAACAACAATTTCACTCGAAATTCCTTACGATATTGGCGACCCGTCAAAAATTAAACAAGCAGAACAGGAAACACTGACAATCCCGGATCATTTTAGCAGCCTATCAATTTTAATTGTTGATGATGAAGAATTCAACCGATATCTACTAAGATCGATCCTCGAAAAATGGAATATAAATGTAACGGAATGTTCCGATGGTCAGCAAGCGGTCGATTTGTACAAAAAAGAACATTTTGACCTTGTTTTCATGGACATTCGTATGCCGGTTTTAAATGGATTTGAAGCAGCAAAACAAATTGTGCAACAAAACAACACAGCCAAAATTATTGCACTCACGGCAACCAACAAACCTGATGATATCGAAAAGTGCAAGCAAGCAGGTATGCAGCAATTTCTGCCAAAACCCTTTACTGAAAAAGAACTATTAGTAAGCTTATCATCGGCAAGTGAGCCCCAAAGAACACAGGATGAAATGCATAAAAAAGTAGAAGCAAAGCCACAAATTGATTTAAGCGAATTGAAACGCATGGCAAATGGAAATATGACATTTGTAAATGAAATGTTAGAAATCTTTATTCGATCGAGCAATAGTGGTTTATCAGAAATGAAAAAAAACATTGTCCTGAAAAATTGGAATATGGTTCGGGAATATGCACATAAAATGGCTGCTCCTGCCAAACACATCAAGGCGCTTAGCTTATACTCGAAAATTAAAGAAATAGAGCACGAAGCTCGGCTGGGAGAAAACGAACAGAAAATAATCAAGCTATCTACAGAAATAGAATACGAAGTTGAGACTACTAATCGCTATTTGAGATCCATCCTCGAAGATCAATAGGGTAGGTTTTAAAATCATTTTTAGATGAAAATTCTCATTATGAGAATACTAATTCCATGCTCAAAACAAAACGACACTAATAACCAAAAATTTAAGCAGACCAAAACCTAAAACACCGCTTTGGCACTTGAATTGCAAGGTTCTGAGTCAAAGAATTCATCGAAAAACTAACTGTCGGGAAAACAGTTAGAAGAAGTAAATGATTTTTAGCCATTTCGTCACCTCTATATATTTTGTTAACAATCCCCAAAACCTTCGCCCGTTTTGGGGATTTTCATATAAAAATTTAAAGTTAAAACCCGTAAATAGCTATATTTTCACAAAATATTTCCATAACATTGCATACAGAAAAGCAATATTTCCCCTGAACCTATTTTATGGATACTGGCAAACCATTTAAAATATTTGTTGTTGAAGACGACGATTGGTATAATCGACTTCTTGTCCATAACTTGTCGTTAATTCCTGAATACGAAATCGAATCGTACACCACCGGAAAAGACTGCATAAAAAACCTGAGTCAAGAACCGGATGTTGTGACCTTAGATTATCGGTTGCCGGATATGAAGGGGCTCGAAGTCCTGAAAGAGATCAAAGCGATCAACGAAGATATTCAGGTTATATTAATATCCGAACAAGACGATATTGAAGTCGTGGTTGAGCTACTTCGCCATGGTGCTTACGACTACATCGTGAAGTCGTCAGACGTGAAAGAACGACTATTGAATACCATAAATAACATTCGCAAAGGAAGTTGGCTCAAAAAAGAAATCGTTACACTTCGCAAAGAAGTTAAAAAGAAGTACAGCTACCAAAATACAATTATTGGCAACAGTCCTGCTGCCGAAAAGATGTTCTCTTTAATTGAAAAAGCCACACGCACCAATATTTCGGTTACAGTTACCGGCGAAACTGGTACGGGAAAAGAACTGGTAGCAAAAGCCATTCATTATAATTCCAACCGTGCAAAAAAGCCTTTTGTGCCTGTAAATGTTGCAGCAATCCCAAAAGACTTAATTGAAAGCGAGCTTTTCGGGCACGAAAAAGGTTCATTTACAGGTGCATCATCTCGCCGAATCGGAAAATTTGAAGAAGCAAGTAGTGGAACTCTTTTTCTGGATGAAATAGGTGAAATGGACATTTCTCTTCAGGCAAAACTACTTCGGGCTCTGCAAGAAAAAGAAATCAATCGGGTGGGAAGCAACGAAGCAGTAAAAGTTGACTGCCGAATCATTATTGCCACTAACCGCAACCTGCTGATGGAAGTTCAGGAAGGGAACTTCAGGCAAGACTTGTATTATCGCTTATTTGGCTTACCAATTGAACTTCCGCCACTTCGCGAGCGTGGAAACGATGTAATTATTTTAGCCAAGCACTTTATAAAAAGTTTTTGCAAGGAAAATGAGCTCGATGAGAAAGCATTAAGTTCCGAAGCGGGCAGAAAACTACTTTCCTATTCATTTCCGGGAAACATCAGGGAATTAAAGTCTATCGTTGAACTTGCAGTCACGCTTTCTGATCATGAAGAGATTACTAAAGAAGACCTCGTATTTGGCGGGCAAGAAATGATGGACAGTCTGACTAACGAGGAATGTACCATGCGCGAATACACTATTGAGATCGTTAATCGCTTTTTATCTAAATACGACAATAACATTAAATTGGTGGCCGAAAAACTTGATATTGGCGTAGCAACCATTTATCGTATGCTAAAAGAAGAACATAAATAATTCGGCACTATCTGAAATTATCAATTTGCGAAACCATTAATCAGATTGATAAAAACAACGAATACCCCAACAAAACGATCCCTTCATTTACAACCACTTAACACACAAAAAGGTTATTGGCATGAGCATTGCTTTACACTTATTACAAAAAAAGAATAGGAGGAAAACAACATGGACAATACCAGAAAAAAACAATTAGGAGTTATCGTAACAGCTGTCGTGATAGTGGTTTTGGCACTAGTTGGCACCTTTTACGTTTATACGCAGAAGCAATCAGAAGTTGATTCATTGTTGACAAAAAACACTGATTTAAATGAACTGATAGAAGATCGTGATTCTGTCGTAAATGAAATGGTTACTGCTTTCAATGATATTGAAAACAACCTTAAATTTATTAAAGAAAAAAGAAAGCAACTATCCATTGAGCAAAATAAAGAAGGTAATATTGATCAGAAACAAGCGATTCTTGATGACATTACCCTGATGAACAAAATGCTGGAAGAAAGCAGCAAACACATTGCTGATCTTGAAAAGAAACTAAAGAAATCCGGTATTACAATGAACGGATTCCAACAAAAGATTGCTGCCTTATCTCAAACTGTTGAAGCTCAAAATACAGAGATGGATGAGTTGAGAAGAGTGATCGAAGAGAAAGAAGTACTCGTTGCCGGACTGAACGAAAAGGTTGAAGACATGGAGTTTGAAATCGCTAAACAGAATGACACCCTCGAAGCCAAACTGAACATTATTGATCGGAAAACGGATGAGCTCAACACGGCGCATATTGCCTATGGAACCTATAAAGAACTAAAAGATAAAGGCTTACTAACTAAGGAAGGTGGATTTCTTTGGATAGGTCAAAATAAAACGATTCAGGAAAGTTTTGATGAGGAATACTTTACAGAACTAAATATCCAGGAAACAAAAACAATTCCGCTTCACTCTAAAAAAGCAACCATTATTTCTGAACACCCTCTCGATTCTTATACATTGGTAGAAGAGGACGGACAGGTTGCTTACTTGCAGATTGATAATCCAGAAGAATTCTGGAAAATATCAAAATATGCTGTTATTGAAGTAAAATAACAGCCAAAAAACGACACACTCGAATCTTCACGTATATTAAAACAAGCTCAAAAAAACCATCGGAACAGAGGTTCTGATGGTTTTTTGTTTTTTATAGTTTATTTATCAATTTTTGAACTGAAAAATCATTCCATCTAACATAGTATTTCGCTTTAATAGAAGTTGGTTACTATTTTACGAATTATGTACTGTAAAACACCTGTTTTTTATCGCTTTTTTCGTATTATCGTACTGTTATAACTTTTTGTTTGTAATATTGAGTGTTGGTTTGTAGAAAGAGATAAGCAAACAGTTAAATACCCGGAAATCTTGATGAGTATCTTACTGTTTGTAAACCCAAAAAGATTGAATGATGAAAAAGAACCTCAGCGTAGCACTATCCGTATTTTTATTACTAACGTTTATAGTTCCCCAACTCACCTTTGCAAAAGGCAAAGGCAGTCAACAATGGTTTATAACCCCCCGAATTGGAACAGCAACCTTAATGAGCGAAGTTGAATCAGGTTTCACTTCTGTTGATAATGAATTTAGTCACAACATGGGCTTCAGCATGGACATTGCGATCTCAAAAACGTTAGGAACCAATTTTGAATTGGGTGTAGGTATTGGGTTCTATAGTTTAAGCAGCTCCGACGACTCTCTAACAGTTATGGATTTATCGGTTTGGAGCAGCTCTCACGAAGGATTTAATGGAGTTGCATTTTACTCCAATCCAATAGAATATAAGACAACAGCTTTTACTCCAAGTGTATTGGTTCGGTATTATTTTAAGAAATTTGCAAGTCGAATTAGAGATGCACAACTATTTCAACCATATATTGAATTAAATGCTGGTCCAAATATTCTTTACTCGGAACTTCTTTACACCGATGTCTCTGGATTACCAAGTGACGATCCTGCATTTTCAATAGGAAAAGGATTTGAGCCAAATACATCACCTGAAATAAACCTACAATATGCGCTGGGGCTTGGTTCAAGGTTTAATTTTAAAAGTGGAATTACTCTGACTTTGGCTGCTGAGATTTCAAAAGTTAGCACCGACTATTTAGATGGAGCACCTAATTATGAGACGACTGGTACCGATTCTAAGATCAGACAGGATTTGGCGGGCCTTGTTCATCGTATCATGTTTGGTGTTGCGATTCCTCTGAATGACGGAAGCACCAGAGGAAATCAATATTTGCCTTGGGCACCTTAAAATAGAAACAAGAACTAAACGATAATTAGGCTCGGAATTAATTTCCGGGCCTTTTTTCATAGGTGTATCAATCATTTGGAAAATAGTATTTCTTCTAATGTAATGAAAAGTTTCCATCTACGTCTTACATTTGAAAACAGTCAAGAAGCTTGTTCTGATATGCTAGCCAAAGAATTTAAAACATCGGTATTACCCCTTAGCAGCAAACTTCATCGTTATGCGTTGTATTACACAAAAAACGAAGAAGAAGCACAGGATGTCGTTCAGGATGTATTCTTAAAACTTTGGAAGAAAAGAAAAGAGTTAAAAGATATTGAGAATTTGGAAGCATTTGCGATACGAATGATCCGAAATAAATGTCTTGATTTATTTCGATCGAGCACAAACAAAACCTATTCTCTGGAAGATCAAACACCCAATATCGGCAACGAGGCGCATGGCGACCTCAATAAAGAGTTGGAATTATCAGAGAGTGCCATACTGATCAGGAAACTTATTGGAGAGCTACCAGAGTTACAAATGCAAGTGATGAAAATGCGGGATATCGATCAACTGAAATATGAGGAAATTGCGGAGATTACAACAATGAATATTAACGCAATACGAGTTAACCTATCTCGTGCACGAAAAAAGGTTAGAAACGAATTGTTAAAATACCAAGGATATGGAATTAAAGGAAGTCAAGCAAATTCTGCAAAAATACTTTGAGGGAGAGAGCACAAAGCTGGATGAGCAGCTGCTAGCTAAATACTTTAATTCGGACAATATTGATCCGGAACTGAAAGAGTATACGGCCTTTTTTGCCGGAATTGAAGAACTCTCAGAAAACCCAAGAAATGAAAAGCTGGAAGATGAAATTATGAATCACATCCTGGAAAATGAAAATCAGGAAAAGATTCACGACAGATGGCTTTGGCAAACAGTTAGTGGAATTGCAGCTGCAGTTTTAATCGCTTTGCTCGTTGTCAATCTAAACAACGACAATCGACAATGGAACGACACATACAAGAATCCAGACCAGGCTTATGCCGAAGCCAAACGCACCTTGCAGTATGTTGCCGGATACTATAAAAAAGGGATGGATGAGTTACAACCGATAAAAAAAATTGACAACGGTTCTAAGCCACTATATAAAAGCCTGAGTACCCTAAATAAGGGTTTTGAGGAAATACAGGAAATAGAAAAAATTAACCAAAAACTAAAAAAAACAATAAAATGAAACAAGCATGATCAAAATTTCACTCACACAGGAAGATGATTATTGACAGTTCCATGAGCTGGTGCACCATATAAAAAGCACTAAAGTGGTGTACAGAAATTGCACGAACTTAAATTGAAAAATATAAACACATGAAAAAGCTACTAGTTTTAATAATTTGCCTAATCCCACTATTGGGAATGGCACAGAAAAGCCCCGTTGACAAATTGTTTGAAAAGTACGCCAATAAGAAAGGAATGACTACCGTTAACATTAGTGGTGCCCTACTTGGGTTGGCAAGCCAAATGGATAAAAACTCGCCCGAAGGAAATCTTTTGGCAGATTTAGATGGCGTCAGGATTTTAGCAGTCGATGATGATGACCTCAATAAGTCACTGGATTTCTACAAAGAACTTGAAAATGATGGTTTTTTTATAGATCATGATTACCAGGTTTTAATGGAAGTAACAGAAGAAGACGAAGTTGTCCGTTTTTTTGGTCGCGATGTGGGAGGCGGCAAGTTCTCTGAACTACTTCTTGTAGTTGGAGGTGACGACAATGCTTTGATTAGTATTAGAGGACTGATTGCCCCTGAAAACATCGGTAAGCTTACAGGAGCGTTGAATATTAAATACTAATTTGAATGAAAGTCCGAAGATTTGCCAACAATCATTGCGTTACCATGAAACAATTACAGACTACCGAATAGCACAGAATGCAAACATTAGATTGAGCTGAAGGAGTAAATTAGATCAGCCATATCAGCCGCAATCCGCTCAATTTAAGAAGTATAAAAATAGAATAAACCCAACGGGCAAAAATGCTATTTCTAAAAATACTGGCAATAAAAAAGGGAGGTATACCTCCCTTTTTTATTATTTCTCTATGATACGTAATTTACACGGCATCACCTAATTCAGCACCTGGCTTGAATTTTACAACTTTCTTTTCAGGAATCTCGATTGGAGCACCTGATTGAGGATTTCTTCCAGTTCTGGCACTACGAGTAGCTACAGAGAAAGATCCAAATCCGATCAATGCAACACGATCTCCATTTTTTAAGGCGTCAGTAGTAGATTCTACAAAAGCATCCAAGGCTTTTTTAGCATCCGCTTTAGTTAGATCAGCTTTTTCAGCAATTGCGTCAATTAATTGAGCTTTGTTCATAAGAAAACTTGTTTAGGGTTAAAAAAATAAACTATTTAGAAATTATATAATTAACATATTTATATCTGAAACATCATTAAAAAGAAACTTGCTTTTCTAAAACATCAGTAAAATCAATACTTTCAAAAGCTTAATTTTTACGCTTTATAAAATTCTAAAATATGATTCAATTATGCAACCTTTATTGAAGTTTTTTTTTTTGCTAATTCTAAGTTTTTTTTTGCAATAATTTTTGAGTTTTAAAAAAATCCTCTACTTTTGCCGCCACATCAAAGGAGAGATGGCAGAGTGGTCGAATGCGGCGGTCTTGAAAACCGTTGATCTTCACGGATCCGGGGGTTCGAATCCCTCTCTCTCCGCCAACACACAAAAAGCTGCAAAACAAACACTTGCAGCTTTTTATTTTATATTTCTTCCTGTTTTTAAAAATTCTTCTCATTCCATGCTATCGTCGCAATTGTGATTTACAAATAGCTTTTTCGTAGACACAAAAGGCAGTTATCAATAAAACGGAACAGTTAAAAAAGGGACGATCTACTCTAGAAAAACAATAATATTGAGCCATTTTCTCTTCTTTAAAACATAAAACTATAATCAATCTCCTTCGTTTAAGGCTCGATTAAGGGTAAATCCTCGCGTTTAAAAGATGAATAATTAAGCTTAGCCTACCTAATTAGTCCTTTCGACCTATACTTTTCGATGAAATATTGATCGAGATCGTCAGAATCTTTATACTTTTTTCTCAGTTCAGTCAACTTCATTTTCATTTCGGCTACAATATCTGCATATTCAGGATCATTATAAACACTATTCAATTCACAGAGGTCTTTCAGACGATCATATAATTCCCATTCATCAACGTCGTAATAAAAATGAGCCAGTTTGTATTCCTTGGTCACGACACCATAGTGACGCTTGACCATATGAAACCCGGGATATTCATAGTAGTGATAATATACGGCATCTCGTGTCCATTGAGCAGTATCTCCGGTTAATAAGGGTATAAAACTTTCTCCCTGCATATCTTTTGGTGTCTCAACATGGGCAGCACCCAAAATGGTTTGAGCAAAATCCAGGTTTTGAACCATCTCGTTACATCTTGTACCTGCTGCGACTTTCTCCGGCCACCGAATCAATAATGGTGTTTTAAACGATTCATCGTAAATAAAACGCTTATCAAACCAGCCATGTTCTCCCAGATAAAAGCCTTGATCTGAAGTGTAAACGAGAATTGTATTTTCAGCAAACCCATTTTCATCCAGATAATCCAACACCCGCCCTACATTTTCGTCTACTGCCGCAATGCATCCAAAATAATCCTGCATGTATCGCTGATATTTCCACCGCATAAGGTCTTGATCATTCATAGTAGGATAGGATTCTACGAAAGCTTCGCTGATAGGTCGATAAATGGAATCCCACTGAGCTTGTTGTTCCGGCGTAAACCGAGAGTAGTTTTTCTTAAATACCCGTTGGCTCCAATCAGACACCTGCCTGGTCCAATCAGGTGCCTCAACGAGGCCTATGTCACTGGCACGTCAGGATATAATTTATTATCCGAAGAAAAAGTCATGTGTTTAAGTAGGTTCATCTCGGCTGTTTTTGCAGCTGCTCCTCGTCCTTTATAATCATCAAAAAGTGTTTCAGGTTCAGGAAAAGTCTTTTGGGTAAATTCTTTAAAATGCCTAGATGCCGGCATCCATTCCCGATGAGGAGGTTTGTGCAGGTACATTAACAGAAAAGGTTTATCTTTCTGTCGTCTGTTACCCATCCAATCCAAGGTGAGATCCGTTATCACATCCGTAACATATCCCATAATGGTTGTATCTCCATTATTCGTAATAAATTCAGGATTATAATAATCACCTTGTCCCTGAAGAATTTTGAATTCGTCAAATCCTTTTGGGTTATTACCAAAATGCAACTTCCCAAACATGGCTGTTTGGTATCCTGCATTCTGTAAAATCTGGGGGAAAGTGATATTAGTCGTATCAAACGGAAAATTATTGTCTATTTTACTGTGAATGTGCGTATGCTTGCCGGTTAAAATAGTTGCCCTTGATGGCGCACAAATGGAGTTTGAAACACAGGCATTTGTAAACAACATTCCTTCCTTTGCAATTCGATCAATATTCGGACGCTTCGGCTCTGTGGCATCCAGCGAAGGAGAACAGGCGGCAAACGAACATAATATTCCCAGCGCCATCACTACGAATATTTTTCCTGAAATTTTGTGCTTACTCAGACTACAATATTTAGGTTTTTCGTAGATCATTTACTCAACCAAAGTAAAATCCGCCTTAAGGTAAGCATTAGAGTCCCCACCTACAAAAATTTGAAACTTTCCAGGTTCTGTCACTCGTTCGAGTTTGAAGTTATAAAATGATAAATCGTCAGCGGTTAGCTCAAACTCAATTGTTTTAGTTTCGTTTTCTTTTAGCTGTACCTTTTCAAAAGCTTTCAACTCTTTTACAGGACGAGTCACAGAAGCCACTTGGTCACGCACATAAAGTTGGACAACTTCCTCTCCACCGAGATCTCCGGTGTTGCTCAAATCAACTGAGACAGTGATTGATTCATCCATGCTTATCACATCCTTATTGAGCTTTAGATTTTCATATTTAAAACTGGTATAACTTAAGCCGTAACCAAAAGGAAACAGAGGAGAATTGGGAGCATCCAGATAATAAGATAAAAACTTCTTAAAAGTTTCTCCTGAAGCTGGTCGTCCCGTATTTTTATAGGCATAATAAATAGGAATCTGACCGACATTACGGGGAAATGAAGCAGTTAGTTTTCCCGATGGATTGTAGTCCCCAAACAACACATCAGCAATGGCGTTTCCTGCTTCAACTCCCGGATGCCAGGTTAGTAAAATAGCCGATGCCAATTCATTTTCTTCAAGAATAACCAAAGGACGACCACTCATCAAAACCAACACCAACGGTTTTCCGGTTTTCGCCAATGCTTGTACCAACTCTTTCTGACTATCCGGCAAGGAGATGTCGGTTCGGCTTGATGATTCACCGCTCATCTCAGTAGCCTCTCCGATTACGGCAACAATAACATCTGATTTTTCAGCCACAGAAAGCGCTTCATCCAACATTGCTTGCGGCGAACGCTCATCAATTTGAATACGAGGGCCAAAAGCATTTACCTTATTTGCAAATTCACGGTCGTTAGAAATATTTGCTCCCTTTGCATATCGAATTTTGATTCTTTCTCCTGCGATATTTTTCAGTCCCTCTAAAACAGGGACCGCATATTTGGGATCTCCGGTGGGTGCCCAGGTGCCCAACATGTTATTTTTATCGTCTGCCAAAGGACCAATCAAGGCAATGCTTCCTGACTTTTCCAGAGGAAGTACCTGCTTATCGTTTTTCAATAAAACAAATGAGTGGGCTGCAACTTCACGAGCTATCTTCCGATTGTCATCTGTTAGTATTTCCTTGTCTGGCCGGGAAGCATCCATATAGCGATAAGGATCATCAAACAATCCCAATTTATACTTGGCCTCCAATACCCGACGACAAGCCTGATTGATATCCTCCTCGGTGATTCTCCCTTCTTCCAGTGATTTTTCCAGTGTGGTTAAAAACCCTTCTCCAACCATATCCATATCTAATCCGGCCTTTAAAGCCAGAGCCGAAACTGCCTGCAGATCTCCCACTCCATGAGCAACAATCTCATTTACAGATGTATAATCCGACACAACAAATCCATCAAACCCCCAACGATCTCGCAAGAGATCTGTCAGCAGCCACTTATTACCAGTTGCAGGAAGACCATCAACATCATTAAAAGAAGACATGACACAGCCAGCACCCGCCTCAATAGCTGCTTGATAAGGGGGCAAATATTCGTTAAACATTCGGATTCGGCTCATATCGGTAGTGTTATAATCTCTTCCGCCCTCTGACGCACCATACAAAGCAAAATGCTTCACTGTGGCCATCATTGTATTCTCACTGGTAAGATCCTTTCCCTGGTAACCACGAACCATTGCTTTTGCAACTTGCGACCCCAAATATGGATCTTCGCCAGCCCCTTCGGCAACTCGTCCCCAGCGTGGATCACGCGCAATATCAACCATGGGAGAAAAGTTCCAGAAAATTCCATCAGCAGTGGCTTCAATAGCTGCTATGCGAGCCGTTTTTTCGATCAAATTCATATCCCAACTACAAGACAAGCCTAACGGAATTGGGAAAGTGGTTTTGTAACCGTGAATAACATCTGATCCCACTATAAGAGGAATTCCCAAGCGGCTCTCTTCAACTGCCAGCTTTTGAGTTTGACGAACTTTTGCCGGCCCGGAAACACCAAAGATACCTCCAACCTTACCCAACTTTATCTTTTCCTCTACATTGGTACTAACTGAAGCACCGGTAGGAATTCCACCTCCCGGAGTTATCAAATTTAGTTGGCCAATTTTTTCCTGAATGGTCATTTCATCCATCAAACCATCGACGAAAGACTCCATCTTCGTTTTATTTGTTGATGTTTGACACCCGTAGCATGCTATAAATGCGACTATAGTTAATAAGTATTTCATCTGTGTATATTTTTCAATTTAAGTTTCTCCAATTGCAGTACTCCCTCTCATATTTCTCAAAAAAACTGGCAAGCTATTCGATGAACAATACATCCGATCGCTTCGAAATTCCACTCTCGTTAAAAGCTTCAACCTGAAGAAAATATTCTTGTCCTTTATTCAAAGCACGTAATTCATAACTATTTTCGTCATAAATCATTACTGAATTATTCATTTTGTCGGCCGAAATCCCCCAATACAAAACATACCCCATTGCCTCATCAACAGAATCCCAGCTAATATCAGCGTTTCGCTCGTCAGTTTGTCGAACCGCTTTAAAGTGCTTCGGAGTTTTCGGAGTTTTTCCATTGCCATTACCAAATACACGAAGTTCCCCGATTGCTAAATATTGATTCGGGAAATAGACATTACTGAATTTCACATATCTTGCCAGAATGGGTGTTTTCAACTCGACATAGGCATGCGGCTGATCATTCTGATTGTGTGAATAATCGACCGCCATTCCCCAATGAATACGATCATTAGAAGTTTGAATTATGAACTGCTGACGGATTGTATCCGGTTTCCCAAATATATTGGCATTGAAATCCTGAAAGTTTACTTGAATAGCATTTACAGTCATCGGACGACCAAGGTCAATTTCAACAAAAAGAGAATCACTGTTATTTTCAGCAACCCACAGAGTTCGAATATTTTCATCATTAATCATTTCAACACCGTAGTTTGGAGCTTCCTGTTCCAACATATACCCGACTTCATGTTCATCCACAACATTCCGTTTTACGCCACTCAAAATCGAATTAGTAGAAACCTTTTTCCCTTTTGATAACAACATCCACCTCGTAAACCTGTCTTTATGATTCTCCGTATCAACTTCAGGTAAAAAATGAGGATAGTCTCCGTAAGCCGTATTTACATACATTTGTCCATTTGCCTCGAATCCAGCCGGATACATAGCAATACGTCGTTCAAACTTATAGTTAACAGAGATAGCCATGGTTGAAAAGTGCCAGTAATTGCCATCGTTATCTTTTACTATACTTCCATGCCCCGACCCTTTCAAAAACCCGCCAGGCTTATACGAGATCGGATTGTAAGGAGCATACTCAAATGGACCTAAAGGACTCTTACTGGTGTAAACACCATCTGCGTAAACATTCCATTGGGTGCCCGGAGCTCCGTATTCCAGATAATAAATATCATTGTGTTTTACCATCCAGGGCCCTTCAATGTAGGGGTCGATATCTGACTTGTGATCCTGTCCAAAACGTTCCCAGCCGTGTTGATCTGGAGTAAGTTTGAAAAGATCAGTCTCATCTCCCTTCAGGATATAATAATTTTCAGGGTCTAATTCGACTCCTCGTATTGGCCATTTATTGGAAGATTCTTCATACAAGTATACTTTCCCGTCATCATCAACAAAAATATCAGGATCCTGAATACCTCCCGGCGGGTTTAACACCGCATAATTTGTTTTCCAGTCTCCTAATTCAGGATTGTCTGTTTCAATGATAGCTCCTCTGCCGGACGGGTCTCCATATACCAAAACTTTCTCGTCTTTAACGGCGGCGGCCGGAGCATTGCACCCATTGAAATACCAGTTCTGTGGCCTAACAAAGTGCCAATTGCTCATATCCTCCGACATCCAATAACCATGAGAGCGGGTAACAAACATGAAAAACTTGCCCTTGAAATTGATAACGGCCGGATCGGCTCCTGACCGGTATGAAACGTTATTTTTTGACCGGTAATGCGACATATAAGTGTAATCGATATCAATCGGATTGCAATAGGTTTTCCTTGCATTGGTTTGAGAAACCGCTTGTAACCCCATGATAATCACAATGCCCAATAATAATAAAAGATGTTTTATCATTTCTGTATCATTAATTTACGTATAAAACAATTCTCTTCAGTCTCAACCCGAAATAAATACAATCCACTCTTTATTGCGGAGCAATCGTACAAAATTGAATTGGACCCTTCGTTAAAAATCGTAGCTTCTACAAGTCGCCCATCCATCGAAAAGATCTCCACTGATACTGCATTATCCCTCTCCATTTTCCCCAAGTCTATATACACTTTATCAGAAGCAGGATTTGGATAGATCCTAAAACTTCCGATCTCTGTCAATGCTCCCGATGAAGTGACAACCTGATATTCAAAGCCGAGCTTGTCCAATCCGGCTTGTACATCTGAATCCTTCATGACCTGATTCCATAAAAGCCCGGTCCGGTAATTCTCAATCATCACAACTATTGGCCCTTGATCAATTCCAATATAAGCTTCCTGCACCCAATTTTCTTGATCATTAAATGCATCATAAGGACCATATTTACCGAATAATTCCGAACCACGTTCCCTGTAAAAATACTTCAATGCCTGCAACGATTTTTCCGGAGTATATGGCATGCTCGCCAAAGCAGCGGTTGGACTTATAGTTCCATTATCATTATTAACCGGACGATGTGCCGTATAGCCAAAAGGGTCGTCGCTGGCAGTTAATCCCCAGTTGTCGGGTCCATAATTTTCAAAAGCTCCGGGGTTATCAACAGAATAAGCATGATGGATTAAAGCTGTATTTACGTATTCAGTCCAATAGTCTGCATATTGATCTTTCAGTTCATGCGAGTTAATTCCCAGATGACTGTAATGAATAAAAAACAGCGGCCCGCCCCAATCGGGAGCAAGCTTAATTTCGTAATTGTAAAATGTACGGTTATTAACGATATTGCCGTTTTTCGCCCAACCTTGTTCGTAGACCTCTTTGGGTATTGAATGAGTGGGCGATGAAGCTGCCATCACATAAGTGACCAAGGCTTCATTCCATCCAGCGATTTTCATATTTTTCTGAAAGCCAACATTGGGGGACCAATGCCAGTATAAAACGTTCTGTCCCTCTTGCCGATACCAACTCCAATCAACTTCTTTCCAAAGTTGATCTGCCTTTTCCCGAATTTGAACTGATTTAGAATCAGTTCCAGAAAAATAGTTTTTTAGTGCAATCAGCCCTTGAGCTAAAAAAGAGGTTTCCACCAAATCTCCTCCATCATCATCTGATGAGAATGGCTGAGTTTGATACGTATCTGCATTATACCAATGAGACCAGACGCCATGGTGCCGCTCACAATTTTCAAGAAACTCCAAAATCATCAACACCCGATCCTTAATCTCCGACTGAGGTTTATACTTTCGCTCATGAGCTACAATCAGCGCCATTAAACCCATTCCAGTGGCTCCTGACGCTGCTGTTCTTCCACTACCATTGGATCGCTCCAACGCCATTCCCGTTGTTTGGTGAGCGCCATCCCAGAAATAAAGGAAGGAGTAATACTGGATCATGTCTAACAGTTCGTCATCTGAAAAATCTCTGATGGTTACCGTTGTTTCAGCAAAATCAGATTCCTGACTTTCTAAAACAGTTGATATTCGGTAAGTGACAGATGAATTTCGAGCTGTTTCCGGAACAAAATCCAGGAAGAAATCAGCATTTGTCTCGCTTCGCTCTTCAAAAGTTTGTCCTCCATCAAAAGAAGCATAAATTCGATAGGATAAATTTTCTACAGGATGTTGCCAACTCAAATCAGCATGACTGTCGTAACCTATTCCGGAAAAACCTACCGCAACAGGAATTTCTGCAAAACTTTTAAAAGCTTTTATTTGATCGATTAAAATTGAACGCGAGGTATTGTTGTCTTCCGATTGAGCAAAAATAATTGCTTTTGCCGATGAGAAATCCATTTCACAATTCTCATTGTCTTCAGTAATAACACTCAATGGAAATTTGATTTGCACCCATTGTCCAGACGGAATGACTTCGTTATAATCTGCCAATGAATAGAGTTTTGAATCAACGTCACCCGAAGCGTTTTTATCAACTGTTCTCAAGCCAATCAGAGGCAAAGCAGCTTTGGGTAGTTCATTTTCAGAAAAAATATAAAATGAGATGGAGTCCAATGACGAAATATTTGCCGATGTCCAACCTGAGCGATAAATGGTTGCTTTCCAACTTCCATTATCTGAAGAAAAGTAATTGAACTTTAATGATGTTTGACCCTTAAAAGCAGTTGTTGAGCAAGGAACTTTATCATTATACTCCGGGGCTGCAGGTGGGTGAGTATGTTCAAAAGTACTTTCAACCAAATTGGCAATGTCAACAATTCCCTGATCGTAATAAGTCAGGTCAGAACCTTCAGTAAAAAAGAAAGCCTCTTGTGCACGACTATCATTGAAGAAAAGAATGAAAGACGCAACTAGCCAAACGAAGAAGATGTTAACAATACATTGTTTCATTTTATTACGATTCTGTATTCTTTTGTTTCTCTATTCATTTCAATACCTCAAGTATGACGATCCAATTCAATATTCAGTAAAATGCTAAGAGAAGCGGCTATTTCCAATAGCCACTCCTCTTCTATTTAAATTCAAACCCTAATCGTTCCAACCCCACTTGAACATCTTTATTTTTCATAAATAAATCCCAAAATAAACCGGTTCGATAGTTTTCAATCATCACAGCGATTGGCCCTTGATCGATAGCTAGATATCTTGGTAAATACCAGTCATTCTCCTGACTGTATGCATCGTAAGGTCCATATTGACCTACCAATGAATCCGCTTCGAGGTACAAGTATTTCAGTACGTTCATCGATTCATCCGGAGTATATGGAAATGATGACAAAGCAGCTGTTGGAGAAATTACTCCAAGATCCATTTTTCCCGGACGATGCCCGGCATATCCACGCATGGAATAGCTGGAAGTCATTCCCCACTGATTTTCTCCGTAACCTTCATAGTCTTTCGGATTATCAAGCGCATACCGGTAATGAATCAAAGCATGGTTTCGATTGAGTTTCCAATAGTCGGCATACTGATCAGACAAGCCTCTGGGTTTTAATCCGAGGTAAGAATAGTGTGCCCAAAAAAGTGGCCCAATCGGATCATCGTTATGCTCATAAAAATCTAACACTGTGCTTAAGCCATAATAAGTGGTCTCATGGGCAATAGCTCCATTTCGTGCCCACCCTTTGTGGTAAACACTTGGCTCGATTGGATGTGTTGGAGATGAAGCTGCCAAAACATACATGATCAGGCATTCATTATATCCTCCAACAGGGAAGTTCATTTCCCAGTCATAAGTTGGAGACCAATGCCAATAGAGTACGTCTTCTCCATTTTTGGTGTACCAGTCCCACTCTACTTCTTCCCAAAGTTCTTGAATATCTGCAACCAATTGCTGCTCTCCGGCATTTCCATCCTTAAAGTATTCGGCAACCGTTAAAAGTCCCTGGATCATAAATGCGGTTTCCACTAAATCGCCACCGTCATCTTTTTTACCAAAAGGCTTTACTTTACCGGTTGGTCCGTCCAGCCAATGCGGCCAAGCACCATGAAAACGATCGGACTTAGCCAGATAATCCACAATTTTCTGATAACGCTCCAAAGCTCGCTCCCGTGTAATAAACCCTCGTTCAACTCCTACCAGAATAGCCATCAACCCGAAGCCTGATCCGCCCAGCGTAACGACCTGCTGGTCGTTTTGCGGATACACACCATCCAGGTGAATGCGTTCGCGCGCCAAACCGGAAGTTGGTTCAGCACCATTCCAGAAATACTGGAATGTTTGATACTGAACCGTATCGAGAAGCTGCTCGTTTGAATACGCAGTATCTTTTTTGTTATTGGCTTCTCCCTTCTTACTTCCTTTAATTGAGCAAGCAAAAACAACCAACAACATCATTCCTCCTAATATAATATGTTTCATATACTCAATGTTTCATTGGAAATCAATCTTGAGAAACTGAGAATTATCAGCACCCGTAGATACTCAAGGACTGATCTCCCAATCCAATGTTTTTTGTCGGGAATATGTTAGAATTAAATTGATTCAGATTTTGAAAAAAGATGGCTGCGCAAATACATTTCCAGCAACCTTCTTTTCATCAATAAAAAAAATTAGATTCTAATTATCATCACCCATAATTGTTTGTACTTCTTCCTGAGTAAGTGCTTTGTTGAATAAACGCAGTTCATCCATCAAACTTTCATCAGATAAATGTCCCCATTCTGAGAAACGAGGCACACCCGACATAATTGAAAGAATGTCGCAGCCAGTCCAGTCGACTCCTGAAAAATCACCTTGGGCTACAACTTCTCCATCAATATAAACCACGCTTTCAGTATCAGAAATCGTAAATGCGAAATGAACCCAATTGCCAGTTGTTGGATCCACATTCGCTGTTTCACCACCATCAAACCAAACGTCAGTAGTTCCATTTCCTGCGTTTAATTTAAAGCGTTGATTTCCTCCAGCATTTTCACGGAAAAATCGGAATCCACTCGTTCGATCATTTTGCATATCAGGGTATTCTGGATTGTCGGTATCTTCCGGCCCGGCAATCAAAATACCTGCCCGATCCGGTGTCGCATTAATTTTCAACCAGAATGAAGCACTAAATTTAGTTCCCAGCAGTCCATCGGTTGGGAAAGTCAGGTATGAATCCGCTGAACCTTTATAAGCCTGTCCAACTTTCCCTGCTTCAAACCCGGGTGTTCCTACAGTTGTTGCATCAGCTTGTGATACATACTCAAGATAGCTATCTTCGAAAGGCATGTAGAGAATTTCACCATCGTATTTTGGTGTATAGGTGAAGTCTTTACCTGATTCTTCCGTGATGATGTTTTGGATTTCCTCTTGCGTCAGCGTTTTATTAAAAATGCGCAACTCATCCATCAAACTAAGGTCTGATGTGTGATCCCAACCTTCAAAGCGTGGAACCCCCGACATAATTGAAAGAAGATCACATCCTGTCCAGTCGATGCCAGCAAAATCTCCTTCTTTAACCACTTGCCCATCAATATAAACAACTGCTTTAGTGGGCGAAATAGTAAAGGCAAAGTGCACCCATTCATCAATGGTAGGATCCACATCAGCTGCAGAACCACCATCAATCCAGGTTTCACCATCTCCGGTACCAACATTAAGTTTGAAACGTTGCTTTCCTCCAGCGTTTTCGCGAAAGAAACGAAATCCACCAGTACGGTTATTCATCGCATCCGGGTTCTCTTCATCAACAGGTCCCATAACCAAAATACCTGCTCGGTCAGGCACCGCGTTCACCTTCATCCAGAAAATGGCTGAAAATTCCTGATTTTGTAATCCCTCAGTTGGGAAAGTAAGATATGAATCCGTTGCTCCCTGGTAAGATTTTGGGCCTACAACACTTTCATTGGCAAAACCCGGAGTTCCTACAACGTTGGCTGTCTTGAAGCTAATCATATCCATATACTCACCGTCGAATGGTAAATAAAATATCTCACCATCGTATTTAGGAATGTAAGGGGGTGCTTTTTCAAAATCAACAGATGCTGTCGTTGATTTTCCATCTAAATCGGTAGCAGTAACAGTAACAGTATGGTTACCATAAGTCACGTTATCATACACAAGTAATTTAATTGTTCTACGGTAGTCGATAAAACTGTTAAAACTGCCAATTTCAGTATCATCATACATAACCTCAATTGTTCCTACTTCAATATCATCCGAAACTTCAAACTGGATATTTACGGAAGATACTTCTTCTGGTAATTCTATTTTCGTTCCTGCAACCGGAAAATCGATTGTCACCACGGGAGCTGTTTCGTCGGCACCCGGTTCTACAGGAGTAATCGGGTCAATACCGCCATTGCATCCAAACACAATAGCAAGGGCTCCAACTAATATATACTTTATTGTTTTCATCTTTTAAGGTATTAGTTATTTGTTAGTTCGCCCAAAATGGGAAATTCATCAATTTGATCCTGATGATAAGTAACGAAGGTTTTATCCTGAGTAAATATTCGACCTTCATAACTCAGTTCATCATATCTTTCCAACCTGACCATATCAAAAAACCGCTTGCCCCATTCCATGGCAAGCTCTGCGTATTTTTCGTCTACTACCTGATCCAAGGTAACACCACTCAATGGAGCAAGCCCAGCTCTTTCCCTAACTAAATTTACGGCCTGATCTGCAGAGATAGCAGAACTAGAGGCGCCTTGCAATAAAGCTTCCGCGTGCATTAAGAGTGTTTCTGCATAGCGAAAAACGATGTAGTTTTTGTTACTCCCATAATCGGTACGTCCTGGAATCAGCTGATTGGTGGGTAAGTAATGTTTTCCACTGGAAAATATTGATCTTACATCAGCCGTATTTGTATCTCCATCTCTGGTTGTCGGAGAAACAAAGACTGGTAGTGTTGCCGCGGTATAATCAGTAATTGCGATCAGGCTGTCAATACCTCTTTGACTGAAAAATACAGATGTCTCCAACCGTACTTCCTCTCCCCTATCCAACATAAATTCGACATATTTCATACTTGGTTCAAAAAAGCCCCAGCCAGAGCTGGCACCTTTTACTGTCGGTGTCCAGGAATTGGGACCATATGGTGCA
Organism: uncultured Sunxiuqinia sp.; assembly: GCF_963678245.1. NCBI lineage: Bacteria > Pseudomonadati > Bacteroidota > Bacteroidia > Marinilabiliales > Prolixibacteraceae > Sunxiuqinia > uncultured Sunxiuqinia sp. The sequence goes on along the minus strand of NZ_OY782772.1, from coordinate 494,422 downwards.
TAAAGGTGACTTACCCGATCTCCCTCTCCAGCACCAAAATCCGAATACTGAAATTCAAAAAGGCTTTCATCACTCAACTTTCCAGGTGTCTTAAATAGCTCATAAAACTCTAGAAATAAACTAAATTTCCCCGAACTGATAATCTGGCCTGTTGCATCGGCAACTATCTGGTAATTTTCTAATTCCTGATTTGCCGCCGCCTTAATCATTAATGCCGTATATCTAGTCACACCTCCGGGCAAATCTGTACGCTCATTTGGACGCATATCCAGCAAAAACGGAATGGCCTCATCCATTTGATTTGAAATATGCTGCATGACCTCATCTTTGCTAGGCACTTCGGTTACATCGGCCAAATCCTCAAGATTTGAAGATTCAGGAATAAAGACGGCTCCGTAGACCTGGGAAAGTTGAAAAAGCAAAAGCGACCTCAAAACCTTTGCTTCAGCGATATAACGGCTTCCCAAGGCAATCCCGTCTTCATCGGCCAACTCCATAAACCGCTCTATTTGCTCCATTCCTGTATGAGCACTGATGATATCGGTGTAATAAGTTTCCCATAAAGTTCTAGATCCGAAAAAGGAGTTATCATAGACATATCGATCTTGGTTTTTAAGTCCCTGCTGATCTCCTGCAGCGTTCACATCATCTCCTCTGGTAGCCACAACCAAGGGTTGCTCCCACCCCCTAGAATTCACGGCCTGATAAACTCCAATAAGCGAAAAAATCATATTTTCAGTCTTTGAAAAATCAGTACCTCCGGCAAAATTATTGTTTAGTTCTGGTTGATTCAATTGTTCCGAACAGCTTGTAAGCATTATACCTAACATAGCTAAAAGCATAGGTAATTTGTTAATTTTTATAGGTATCATAACTATTTTCTTTTTTAAAATTTAATATTTGCACCAAAAGTATAAACCCCCGGTATAGGATATGTTTGATCATCCCTGCCATTTGCAACTTCGGGAGTAAAGCCATTGTAACTGAAAATTGTTAATGGCCGTTCAGCGGTAAGATAAAGTCTGATACTAGAATTAAACTTATTTGTTAACTGAGGCAACGTATATCCTAGGGTCACATTTTGTAATCGAATAAAATCCCCCTTCTCTATAAAAAAGCTGTTAAGAAATTCATTACTCCATGAGTTTCTTATCCCTCTTGCAGATGGATATGTATTTGAAGTATTCGGACCATTCCAACGATTAATAGCAAAATCCCTATCAACATTTGGGTCGGGGGTTTGCCTTATATCAAAACGCTTTTTATTCGCAATGACATTTCCTCCTTGTCCAATTGCATTAAGCGAGAAATCAAAAGCCTTATAGTTAATCCCTAAATTAAATCCAAAAGAATATGAGGGCAAATATGAGCCCAAGTCTACTCTGTCTCGCGCATCTATTTGCATGTCACCACTATAGTCAACGTATTTAAAATCTCCAGGCTCTATAATCCGTCCATTTGCAATGGCAGCAACTGCAGCGGGGTCTGACTGAATCTCTTCGGGAGTTTGATATACTCCAGCGACCTCAAGTCCATAAAAAGCATTTATAGATCCACCTACAACCGTTCGTTGCGCAAGATCTCCCCCCGTCGTCAAATTCTCCTGTCCATCCAAATCCAACACTTCATTCTCTAGGGTTGCAAAGTTTGCTCCAATGGTGTAATTAAAATCTTTTGAAACTTGCTTATTCCAATTCAATGCAATCTCAAAACCAGAATTTCTTATCTCTCCAACATTCTGTCTGGTTTCTCCTGCAACTAAGAGTCTTGAAACAGGAATCACTGCATCCTTGGTGTCTCTAATATAATAATCTGATTCGACAGACAATTGATTATCAAACAATCTTGCCGTAATCCCAATGTTGGTTTCTGCGGTTACCTCCCAACTTAAAGCCGCAAAATCACTACTCGTAATTATTCCCGAGTATCGTGTGTCACCAAAGGCCGCAATCACTTCCTCCGAAGTAATGCTTCCTTCACTTGAAGCTACCGTAGCGTTACCCAATTCCCCCCAACTCGCTCTAATTTTAAAAAAATCAAAAATACCATTGTTTTCCATAAAGGACTCTTCCGAAACTACCCAACCAGCTCCAAGAGTAGGGAAGTAGCCCCATTTATCTTGGTATTTACTAGTTCCATCAGCACGAAAAGTGCCGTATAATAAATACCTGTTATCGTAATTATAAGAAACACGTCCAAAATAAGAGAAGAAATACTGTCTCCTTCCATCATCGCCAACGTTTTCGGTTTCGATTGTTTGTGCTAAATCTAAAAAATAAGATTCGTCTCCAATTCCGGGACCATTAGGAAAGTTTAACCCCTTTGCTTCTAACTGTTCATAAGACAAGTCTCGAAAGGATGTTCCTCCCATAACAGTTAAATGATGCATCCCAAAATCATCATTATATGTTAACGTATTGTCCCAAGTTTGCTCCGAAAATGTTTCATTTTTTTTGACTAATTCCGCATTTTCCCTAAAAGCGTTTCCGGTGCCATAAAAATAAGGAAGTCTTACTTCTCTGGTTTCGACGGTTTCAAAATTATGAGAGTATGCTGTTTTAAAATTCAATTTATCGGGTATGAATTGGTAGTTTAAATCAAAAGTCATTAACGTGTTTCTAATTCTATCCCTATTCCTTGTATTTTCCATTAATGGAAAGGGATTTTGCGGTCTTCTGTATCCTAAATCTTGTGCATTTGCGTAAGGTTTTGGGTATGCCTCAGTCTTTGATTCATCAAGAACCGGCATGATGGGTACCGCAAAATATGCTGAAGCAAAAGCACCGTTTTCTGGACGATATTTAGTAGCATTGCTTAAAAGAGCTGAAACCCCTGCATCCAATCGATCGCTTATCTCCACATTCAATTTTGTCCTAATGTTAAAACGTTCGTAATCATTTTTCATTTTAAGGATTCCTTCCTGTTGAAAATTACTCACCCCTAATGCATAGGTAATCCCATCGGCTCCTCCTGTAACACCTATACTGTGGTTCTGAATTTGTGCGTTCCTCAAGATTAAATCGTACCAATCGGTATTCACATCCGGCACATTCGGGTTAATCCTGCTTCTGCCATACCGCTGCATTGCGTTGTCTATCGATTTTGCTTCTGACGTGGAACCAGACTCTCTGGCGAGAGTGGCAAATTGTTCGGAATTTGACAGTTTCACAATATTTTGAGGAATTTGAACACCATAATAACCATTGTAGGTTATTTGAGGCTTCTGATTAGCTCTTCCCGATTTAGTTTCAATAAGAACCACACCATTTGCTGCCCTCACTCCATAGATAGCAGATGCTGACGCGTCTTTAAGTATCGAAATAGTTTCGATGTCTTCTGTGTTCAAAAAATCGATATCGTCGAAGAAAGCACCATCCACGACATAGAGAGGCTTAGAAGCCCCATCCACATAAGATCCGATACCACGAACCCTAATTGTTGGAGCTGCACCTGGAGCACCACTGCTAACGACTTGCATACCGGCTACTTTACCTTGTAAAGTCTGCATAGCTTGTCCGGAAGGCGATTTCGAGATTTCCTCCGAATTAACTGTCGAAATTGATGAAGTCAGGTCTTTGACTTTTAACTGACCATATCCGACTACAACCACTTCATCAACTCCAACAACAGCTTCCTTGAGTTGTACATTTATAAACGACCTTCCTTGAATTGGTATTTCCTGAGTTTCAAACCCAATAAAGCTAAAGGTAAGGATAGCTTGCGAAGAAGTCTCAATCGAAAAGTTTCCCTCTGTATCGGTAATTGTGCCGGTTGTTGTACCCTTTTCAATAATCGTTACACCTGGAAGTCCCAGATTCGAATCATCAGTTACATGTCCGGTCACAACAATTTGCTGTTGCGCCATAACAATGGTAACTGATATCATGAAATAAAAAAGAAACGCGATTTTTTTCATAGTATACTTTTTTGAATCAGTTTGTAAAACGAATGTATGGCGACACATTCAGATAGTAAAAAATTAACATACACTTCTAATTCACACAACACGATGAACGACATTATCAACCTCACTCTTAACTCACTTTCAAAATTTTAAAAACCACAACAACCTACAAACAAGTCACTTAACGACAACAAGATTTTATCATTCTTTTATCTTAAAACCATAAGTTTTATAACATGTTTTTGTGAAACAATGTTAAAAAACAGATAATTTCATAAAAATATATCGTTCAATATTACAGAATAAGATGAAAATTGATTCTAAATTTGGTCGTTACGAAATACTTACTCCCCAATAAATATAATCTCGTACAGAGATAAGGTAAAATAGGACCATCAAATAATCGTTATTGCTTATGATCCAAGGAGATAGAAAAATGAAGGACTTTAATTTCCGATCAACCATTAACTTGTTCTTGCTAATCTCTTGCTTCTCAACAGGAGCATCTGCATACAATTCAGATGCAATTATCAGAAACTTTTCGAAAGAAACCTATCGAGCATCAAGCCAGAATTGGTCAGTTGAGTATGGAGTTGATGGCTCATTATATTTTGCAAACCACCGAGGTCTTCTTGAATTTGACGGTATCAACTGGGAATTATACAAATTACCAAACGAAACGATACTACGCTGCGTGAAAATTGCGGCTGACTCTACAATCTACACGAGCGGGTATCGGGAACTGGGTTATTGGAAAAAAGACTTGACTGGACATTTGCAATATTTTTCGCTTAACGAACAGGCAAGTCAATACTTCACCGACAATGAAGAATTCTGGAACATCTCAATTCTGGAAAACGAAGTTTATTTCAGATCATTCACCAACATACTCCATTACACGAACGACAGCATAGTAAAAGTAGAAAGTCCCGGTTTTATCAACAACATGCACCGCGTAAGAGATGATATTTTGCTTGCTTCAGAGGAATTTGGAATCTCGAAAATTGAGAATAACCAGACTGTTCCAATCATTGAAGGTTCAGTTTTTAATGGAATGACTCCTCGATTTATGCTCCCTTACAAAGAAGACCAATTAATGATTGGGACAAAATCAAATGGTATTTTTATTTGGGACGGGAACCAGCTAAAACAATGGAATGAAAAATGGACAGCACATTTTCGAAAAAACGAGGTTAACCGGGGCTACATCACTTCAAAAGGCTATCTCATCGTCGGGACAATTCTAGATGGGATTATTATTTTCGATCAGGAGGGGAATTACCTAAACAGACACAACACATCTAATGGACTACAAAACAACACCGTATTGGGAATTACAACTGATCGTTTTAACAATATATGGTTGGCTCTAGACGGCGGTATTGATTTTATATCCGAGAACCAAAACTTTGGATTTATTATCGAGAAAATTCCAGAGATAGGAGCTGTATATGATGCTGCAATTTTCGAAGATAAAATTTACCTGGGCACGAATCAGGGATTATTTGAACGAGACATTTATGATACCAATGCCCATTATCAGCTTGTTCCTGAATCTCAAAATCAGGTCTGGTTTTGTAACGTAATTGACGATCAACTATTTGCTGGGCACAACGATGGCACTTTAATTATAAAAAACGACATCCAAAAGTTTGTATCGCGACAATCAGGCGCTTTTACCATCAGACAAGACCCACTGAATCCGAACCTTTTTTTTGAATCAACCTATTCGGACATAGTAAGACTAAAAAAGCAGAATAATAAATTTACACAAGATGGAATCGTTAAAAACTTTGTGGATCTTATTCGCTTTCTAGAGATCGATCATTTAGGTGATATTTGGGCGAGCCATATGCACCGTGGCGTATTCAAACTTCAACTTAATGATGAGCGAGACAGCGTCATTACATCCAAATATTATGGAGAAAACTCAGTGTTTGGAAAGGATCATTCTATTCATGTTTTCAAAATTGAAAACCGGATTGTTTTCACAACCGAAGAACGCCTGTACACATACAATGACTTGTCTGATACAATAATTCCTTATCAGTTTCTAAATGAGCAATTGGGAGAATTCAAACAGGCTAAGCGTATTATTCCAGCGCTCGATCACCACTATTGGTTTATAACAAAATCTGATATTGGTTTATACCAAATTTTCAATAACACTGTGAAATTTATAAAGAACTATCCTCGGTCCTTGTTTGTTTCGAATGAACTCATTGATGATTTTGAAAACATTTTCCCACTCACAGCAACTAAAGCGATAGTTTGCCTTGAAAATGGAATTGCTCAGTTGGATGCTGCCGTGTCTGACTCAAGTTCAATGATCAGTGAATTCAAGCCCAGATTGAGATCATTAACATTTAACGGCAATCGAGGACAAACACTAAAAGGTACAATTACAGAAAACAAGATATTCGTCAAATACAAGTACCATAATATTCAGCTCAGTTATGCCTTTCCTTACTTTACCCACACGCCAATCTATTTTCAATCATTTTTAAAAGGGCTCGATCAAAACTGGTCGAAAAAAACAACAATTCCAGACTTTTCATTCGATCGAATACCCTCCGGCGAATATGAATTGTTGGTAAAAGCATCTGACCAATGGGGAAATGAAAGTCAGTTCAGCTCATTTCAGATTGAAATTGCTCCACCTTGGTATTTAACTAATTATGCTAAGGCAAGTTATCTATTTACTTTCATTGCACTCATGTTTGGTGTTCGAAGTTGGAGCATTAATAAAACAAAGAAAAAGGAGCGCTTACAACATCAAAAAAAAGAACGCGAACTTATCCAGCTTCGGAATGAGAAATTACGAAATGAAATACAGCACAAAAGCAAAGAATTGGCGAACTCCACCATGGCGATTATAAAAAAGAATGAATTCCTAATTGAAATTAAACAGATTATTGCAAAGCAGAAAGAGCAACTTGGCTCAAGATATCCCGATAAATTCTACTACCAGCTTTCGCGCAAAATAGAAGAAAATATTTCGAGCTATGATGACTGGCAAGTGTTTGAGATGAATTTTGAACGAGCACACGAACAGTTTTTGAATAAAATTAAAGAAATGCATCCTGAATTAACCTCAAAAGATCTACGGTTGTGTGCTTACCTTCGGATGAACTTATCATCAAAAGAAATCGCTCCATTACTAGGTATATCAGTTCGAGGAGTTGAGAATCATCGATATCGGGTTCGTAAAAAAATGAAACTCGAACACGATGAAAAATTAATAGATTTCATTTTAGAGCTTTAATACAGGTGAAATATTTTTATCGAATCAGCTCAATTTTTCTAGGTAGTTTTTCAGGAATTACTATATTTGCAGTCGCATTTTAATACGGGTGTAGCTCAGTTGGTAGAGCACTGGTCTCCAAAACCAGGTGTCGGGCGTTCGAGTCGCTCCTCCCGTGCAAAAGAGTTGTTCTGTTGAACAGCTCTTTTTTGCTTTCGCAATTACTGAAAGACTCTTCAATATAACGCAAAAACCCTTTATATTTGCCCAAATCTTTTACCGATTACCATGACAGTAGATTTATTTGTTCCCTGCTTTATTGATCAGCTTTATCCGGAAACCGCTTTTAACATGATCAAATTGCTAAAAAAGGCTGGAGTTACAGTAGAATACAATCCTGAGCAAACCTGTTGCGGACAGCCAGCCTATAATAGTGGATATTGGAACGAATCTAAAAATCTTGCTCATAAGTTTGTAAAAGACTTTCCGGGCGAGCATTTTATTGTTAGTCCATCGGCATCGTGTACCGGATTTATCAAAAATTACTATGGCGACCTTTTCAATAATGAGGATTCGGATTATGAAAATCATTTAAAACTAAAAGAGCGACTTTTTGAACTGACTGATTTTTTAGTGAATGAGCTGAAATATATTGATTTTGGAGCAAGCTTCCACCATAAAGTATGCTATCACGACGCCTGTACTGCTCTTCGGGAATATGGCATAAAAAGAGAACCTCGCTTATTGCTTTCTAAAGTGAAAGGATTAGAATTGATTGAAATGGAGGATACAAATACTTGTTGTGGTTTCGGTGGCACTTTTGTAACCAAATTCAAAGCTATCTCGGCAGCTATGACTGAACAAAAAGTTGAACACGCATTGAATACCGGAGCAGAGTATATTATCTCTACTGAATCATCTTGTTTATTAAACATTGAAAGCTATATCAAAAAAAATAATCTACCTATAAAACCTATCCATATAGCTGATATTCTGGCAAGTGGCTGGAACAGTCAATAAAACTGTAACGTAAACGGCAATTCAGACCAAAAAACAACACTGATTTCCATAACATTTTCAAATTCACTGCGTAAATTTATATTCAAGCGATTCTTTGTTATAGTGACTATATACCTATAATTCTGACGTCTCTAATTTCTTGATTGCAGGTTCGATCTTCTTAATGCGTGGTAATGGAAGCTATACTGTGATCATTGAAGAATCACGCCAGTTATTCGTTTTATTCTTAGTTCATTAAGATGAAAGTAAAAATTAAATCACACAAAGTTCCGTTTATTAATGAAAGTCATATTGATACCAGTTATCTAAAAAAAGCAAAAAGAAAACAGTATAAACCTTTCCCTGCAAGCGATGGATTGCACTGCAAAGGAAACCGATTTGACTATGTTGTTGAATGGCAAATTCCTAAAGAACCAGACTAGGAGTTCTCATAAAAGTCAAACAAAAAGACATTAATTTGAATTTCAGCCATAGTTATCAGAAAATGAGCATTATGACTGATCATTCGAACTTGTTTCTAAAAGTGTTTTTTTCAAACTAAACGGAAAAACCCAGCAAAAACAGAAAAATTTGTTTTTGCTGGGTTTCCTTTTTATGTCGGGATGACAAGATTTGAACTTGCGACCCCTCGCCCCCCAGGCTATGTTTTAATTTCATTGTATTTCATGTAGTTTCATTAATGTGCCTTAAAATAAGCGATATGTATTAGTTCTGTGTCTTTGATTTCTGAAACACAATGCATAAATTTGAAATAATTGTTGCACCTATGTTGCACCCAATATAGAATATATGGCATCTGTAAAATTAAAATTTAAGACTGATAAGACTCTAAGTGATGGTACACATCCAATAGTAATTCAGGTAATACATAATAGAAAAAGGAAGATTTTTTTTATTGGACATTCAGCTACTAAAAAGCAATGGGATGAAGAGAAAAATTGTCCGAACAGTAAACATCCTGATAGATCACTTATCAAATCCAGAATTAAAAACGCTACTCTAAGAATAAAGAGTATAATTCTTGATTTGGAGAATAAACATAAGCCATTTTCTGTGGATGATATTGAAAAGAAGTATAAGAATAAATTGTCGTCAGAAATGCTTGGAGATTATACTGACGAAATAATAAATAATCTTAAAAGGGCAGGTAAGGAGGGTAATTCAAAAGCCTATCAATACACATTAAATGCTTTTAATAAATTTTCAAGAGGGCGCAAGGTTAGGCTAGCTGATGTTAATCACAATACGGTGTTAAAGTTTGAACAGTTTCTTAAAGAGCGGGACATAAAGACAAATACAATTTCCTTTTACCTTCGCACGCTTAGAGCTATTATAAATAGGGCTGTTAAGGATGAAATAATAGAGGAATCAGCATATCCGTTTAAGAATATTTCAATCAAATCTGAGAAGACTCGAAAAAGGGCTGTAAATAAGGATATAATCAAATTGGTTGAGGAGCTTGATGTTTCTAAAGAAGATAATCTTCAGTTATGGAAGGATTTGTTCATGTTTAGCTTTTATAATCGTGGAATGAATGTGGTTGACATGGCTTTTCTACAAGTAAAAAATATTGAAGCAGGAAGACTAAAATACACAAGAAGAAAGACTGGTCAACATTTTAGTATTAAGCTTACAGAAAAATCCAAAGCAATTATTACCAGGTATAATAACCTCAAAGATCCTGAATCTTATATTTTCCCAATAATTTACCGTAAAGGCAAAGAATACCTGGATTATAAAAATGCGATGAGGCTAATGAACAAAAAGCTTAAGAAAATTTCAGAATTACTAAAACTTGATGTACCTTTAACCACATACGTATCCAGACACTCATGGGCCACTATAGCTAAGAAATCTGGCATTTCAACTGCTATCATTAGTGAAGGATTAGGACATGAATCAGAAGAAACCACCCAGGTGTACTTGGATAGCTTTGAAAACGACGTACTGGATGATGCAAACGATGTGATAATTGGATAATCACAAAGACAACGATATGATTAACGAAGATTTTGAAGTCATTAAATACAAATTGGAAAATAATACGATAGAGATTTCAGATCGACTTCCCGCTGTTGTTAATTTTCCACTTTCCCATGATCAGTCAATTCAGTTCGACCATATCAAAATGAATAAGGTTACGATTGATAAAATGTCTAGTGATGATTTTCAGGATACTCTCAAAGAAAGGATTGATGATATGGTCGAGAAACTTGAACGTGAGAAGCTTTATTATAACCAGTACAGTGTCAATATCCCAAACTTAATAACGTACCTGAAAAAGCAACTTTCGACACTAAAACAGTTTGATGTAACGGAATATGACTTCCAGTATAATGAACCTATAGGTAACCTCAAAAATCACATCCTCGATGATCCTATCGAGATAAAAACAAGGGCAATCAATTTCGACGAGTTAGAACCAACTGTTTTAAAGAAATTGCATCAGATCACAGAAGCTAAACGCAACATCTGTAATTCTGGGATACAATCACTTGGGGAGTTAATTGGCAAAAAGACCTCCGTCAAAACTCTAAAGAAAAAGCGACATAGCTTTGAGTATAATGGCAGCCTCGGAAACCTAAGGGATTTTTATGAACGGTTATTGACCCCACGGGATAAAAAGGGAGCTTTTATCGAAGATATTGAGTACAAAGAATTCAAAAAAGTATTTTCAAATCAGAAAATCCAAATCAAAATCAACTGGATAGGCCATCAGAATGAACTACATTTCTTGATTGATCGAATGTTGCAAAATCCGAAATTTGGAAAGGCAGCACAGCGCTGGGCTCTTTCGAGAAAATGTTTTACCCTCTACAATATGCCTATCGATATTCAAAAATTGAAGGATGCTGACGACGAACCTCAAAAAAGAGTCGGTGAGTTGCTTCGGATTATTGGACTCTTAGATTGATTTCTCCACTGTTTTATTTTAAAATTTTTCAGGATAGCATTATTGCAAATGTCCTACTACTTCTACTTATTAAATTCTCCACACTTTTAATTCTCCCACGATTTTAAAACCGAGGGGTAGAATCCTCATTTACCCACTATATAGGAGTCAAGTTTGCTTCTGTATTCGAGAACCATGGAAGCAAATGGGTTCTCAAATTTTTAAATTAAATTTTTATAAAAATGATCGAAAAAGATCTTAAACAAATTTTAAATCAGCAGATGAGACTCCTAGAAATGATGGAGATTAAGAAGGGGCAGTCTGCAAAAAGTAAAAGCCAGGATGTTTTTACCTTGGCACAAATCGCTGAAAAATTCAGTGTATCAATTCGTTCTATTTACAATTGGAAGGAACAGGGAATTCTTCCTTGTACTGTCGTGGGTTCAAAAACGTATGTCACCCAGAAGCAACTGGATGATTTCTTATCCCAACATGAAGTGAAACCCATTAAAGGATGGAGGGCACTGTAATGAGAGGATTGGATAAACGACATGTATCTGGGGAAAATTCAGAAAAAGTTAAGGTGGATATAGCAGAAATAGCCAAAGCTTCGGGCGAACTTGACAATGTAGTCCCTAAACCAAAGGAGTTAGATTCGAAAGAACCTCGTGAAATAGCGAATTTGGGAAATCAGAATTATTATTCAGCCAAAGAGCTACATGAATTGGGCATTGTAGAACTTCCGATGCTAGTCGAACCATTATTTATTAAGTCAGGAATTACCGTATTTTCCGGTAGCAGCGATACAGGTAAAAGTACTTTTTTGAGACAACTGGCCATTTCAATAGTTCTAGGAGATGAAAAGTTCTTAGGATGGAAAATAAATGCAAGTCACAACAGTGTTATTTACGTTTCAACTGAAGATGACAAATATGCAATATCATACCTGTTGAATAAAACGTTGGGGAATCAGAATCTTCCAGACTCAATGGACAATTTGCGGTATATCTTCAACACCGAAAGGCTCGTTGATAATCTTGATGCAATTTTGAATGAGAATCCAACTGATTGTGTAATCATTGATGCTCTGACTGATATTTATGGAGGCGATCTTAATCAGTCGAACAAAGTAAGGAATTTTCTAAATCAATACTTTATACTTGCCGATAAACATAATTGTTTGTTTATATTTCTTCACCATACTGGGAAACGCACGGAACTTCTTCCACCAAGTAAAAACAATCTACTTGGTTCTCAAGGAATCGAGGGGAAATCGAGACAGGTAATAGAATTGAGACGCGACCCAAATGATAGTAAATTCAGACATCTTTGTGTGGTAAAAGGTAATTACTTACCTGATGAGTATAAAACACATAGTTTTAAACTGAACTTCAATGAAGATTTAACCTTTGAAATGACTACAGAAAGAGTCAGATTTGAAAATCTAGTAGAATCAGCCGACGACAAAAAAGAGCAGCATGACAACATCACAGAAAGAATAATTGACTTGAAGGAAAATCACGGCTATTCATTTATTAAATGTGCAAAACAACTACAAGACGAAGGTTACCCAATCAGTAAAAGCACTGCACACAGTTATTACAGGGAAGCCAAAGCCAGATCAAGCAAAAGTGATTCTGAAGCGAATTCTATCGAGAGTGATAACGAAATCTCAGAAGAATTAGGAGATGGCACCATAAACCCAGATTACAAATACAATGATCGGGGAGACAAACTCTTTGATGATTAAGAAATCTTGTCCATCCGTCCAGTTTCCCTAAGGATTTTGGACGGATGGATACTATAAATTAAAAACGGAGAATTGGCCATAGAATATCTGGTTTTGCATCAATAGATAAAAAACGAATTAGGAGAAGTTATTCTAGTAAGGTCTGGAAAAAATGGTTACCCAATTATTCTCAATATTATCCTGCAAAAAAAGGATTGCGCTGACATTTTTATAACGCTTTAGCTCCATTATAATTGGAGGGAAACTTGAAGCATCATCCAATAGTTTTCCTGAAAGGATTACATCAACACTATCATATTCACGCCCTAGCACTTCTTTAAGCTCTATATTGTTTTCAAACCAATACCAGTCTTTTGGCAGCTCTCTGTCTTTCCAGTATAAACTTTTAAGATCTAGTGCAACCCTTTTGCGATTGGAGACATTGGGAATTTTATTGCCATAGATAATACGATATGTTTTCATTTTAGGGAAAATTCTTGCTTAAAACTAGTATATCTTATACGGAGTAAAACCAAACATAGTAAAAAACATTAGCCCCACATTTGCAGGGCTAATTTTGTTTAATTTTAAACATTGAAATATGTCGTTTTCAAAGTCCATTAAATTTAACAAAAAGCAGTCAATAAAACTTAATGTTTAACAGCAATTTTGGACGTAAAAATACGGTCATTTATTAAAACATTGACTACATAAATACCAGAAGTGAAATTTCCAGTATTTATATTTTCATTCTCCCCAATTTCTTGACTAATCACAAGTCCTCCTTTCATGTCTAGTATTTGGCAGTATGCTATTATCCCATCAGGAACTAGAATATTTAAAAAGTTATCAGCTGGATTAGGGAAGATTTTAATATTTCCTTCTTTTAGGTTGTTGACATCAGTTGGAATCCAGATTAAATCCGTAAACTCAGGGTGATCAATAAATGGATTTCTATTTTTTTGATAACTGTAAATAATATCATTTCTTCTGATTTCAAAACTATCTACAGGATCAGCTTTATGCCATTCTAAAAGAGTTGATAATTTACCATGAAAGCCTTTCCCTTGCTTATTTAAATCATAGCTATCAACTTGGTCAACAAGTTCTAAATCTGGTTCTCCGTTATCGCCTTCATACCTTACGGCCATGTAAAACAACATTCTTGCAACATCTCCTTTAACAGCATCTCTTGGTTCCCAAGAATCATTATCGGTTTTGCATTCTGTTGCACCATCACCATCAATGTAAAGTGAACCACCTACATCAAAATCATCATTGCCTCTGGCACTATTAACTGAAATGTCAGCAGGTCTTAGATGATGTAAATCTGTTCCCACACCTAAGTCTGTTCCAAAGTCACCATGACTTTTAGCCCATATATGCTCTCTACTCCAACCTGCTCCATTATTGTATTCCTGAGCAGCATTAACACTCCATCCTGAATAAAACAAGACCACATTTTCAGTATTTGAGGTATCTCTGTCTGATTCTTTAATAATATCCCAGGTGTCAGTAGAACTACTTGTATATGGAAATTCGGTGTGATTCTTGATAATTTGATATAGTGCAGTTTTAAGGCTTTCTCCTGAGAGATCTTTGACTGAATCATAGTATCCCTCTGGAATTTGAGCAAACACCTTAAAACTCATTAAAAGGATCAATGAAACCAATAAAAACAATGGCTTTAATTTCATCTATTTTTCATTTTTATAAATTGAAATAAAACCAAGAATTGCTTTAGTTAATTGAACTACAAACAAAATTCCAATAAATCCATAAATAGTCATATTTGTAGGATTCTCCAATGATGTTTCATCAGTCATTATTAAAAAATATAATGTAATCGCTACCCAAATAATATTATTCTGCTTTTGATGAAATAACCTACGGAGCTTGTAATATCTAAGCTGAGGGTACATTCTAAATTTCTTCAGGGTTTCAAGCATTCTGGCATGAAAAACATAGTCAATTATCCCTAAGTTTTCGGGATAAAGGTATAGGCACTTCACTCCGTTAGAATGATATACCTTCATTTTCTCCTTGTACCTTTCCCTATCTACTTTAGTATTATTCCAAAGACCTTGAAATTCAACGTAGATCTTGTATTGTGGTAAATCAAAGTCTGCAATTCTATAGCTCTTAGAGTCATTATTCAGATTTCTAATCGGTTCCTGTTGAGTAGCTTTTATCTTTTCTTTTTTAAAGAAGTGTTCAAGAAATAATTCACCTTCTGACTTTAATTGGGGATTTTTATTCATTTTTTCTATTTTGATCGAGTTTACTCATATAATTAATATACAAATCCAGTTTTTTTAGGATCATCAAGGATTTCAATCTTCTCAATTCTATTAGTGGGTCTGAAATACCAAAGCTCATAAAAGGTTTCTTCAATCAGATGTAGGTTAATGAAGTGGTTGTAATACTCTCGAACACCAATGTACTTTCCCTTGCTTGATATGAGTTCGTATTTGTCAGAAAGGGATAGGTTGTTGAATTGTTCTTTCACAGATAGCGTGATTTGAATAAATTAATTGAGCTGGCCATTATATTTGCATGTTACAACGTATCCAGGGCTGGGGCTCGCAGGCCGCTTAAAGCCCTATTTATTAGGTGTAGTATTTTCATGCAGGGTATGTTATTAGAAAATTCGTAATCCCGCGAATCATTAATTTAACTTCGGTGTCTTTATACTCCTCATATTTGCCATGAGCTGCATTATTCCTTAAATCCAGCCATGCTGTTATTTGCTTTTGAAAGGTTTTATTATAAATCTCTTCTTTTGCTAATTCAGAGTTTAACAAATCAGCCTTTTTTGCAACGACTTTTCCTTTGGTATTTTCAAACTCTATTGAAATAGAATTTTTCTCACATAATTTTCTTAAATGGCTTTCCAATGTTGAACCTGCTATAACTGCTGAAGGGTCTTTATATCCTTCTGAAAGTAAATATTCTGCCATATCGAGATAATCCGAAAAAATATCAGCGTGTATCAGTTCATTTAATGTTTTTAAATAATCATTTTCCAAATCATCTTTTAACGCTTGTACAACTCCAATAATATTTTTGAGAATGACCCCCAAAAAATCATAATTAAAATTTTCATTATACACTAACTTGATGGATTTATAATATTCAGATTTTTCTCCCGCTATTCTCTGAACAGCAGCAACTGATTTCGTAACTAAAGAAATTAATTCAACGGATTCACTTAAATCCGAAAGGTCACCATACTGCGATTTTGAGCTAAGCTGTTTGTATTCAATTATAATCTTATCAAGTTGCTCTTTTAAAAGGATTGCATTATCCATGCTCAGTTGTATTAGTTTTTTTAATATTCTTACTAACGTAAAAATAAACGCCAGATTATCAATTGTTTATATTTTTCAATATTCTACTCATTTTCATTGGTTCTATTCCCTTCTATTTTACGTTAGCCTAAAAAGTCAATACTTCGGTATAGTCCTATACCCAAAGGTCTGGCTAAGTACTGTACGGGATTTCGAAGCACTTCACTATCAAGTTGCACTGAGCCAATTCGTTTATTCAATATTTCAAATTTTTCGTCAATCGTCAAAGACGAATTGGCGGTGTTGCAACGGAGAACTTCAGTTGGATTACCCACTGAAACCCGCATTACGTTTACATTTTGTTGTATGCTGGCTTTACATTTCATAAAATATTATTTATTTCATCTCTCACTAAAAAATAGAATCGTTGAATCATAAAAAACAGAGAAACTATAAATCGAGTTAAAAAGAATAAGACGATTGTAGTAAAGATTTTTTCTACTATCAAACAGTCTTCAGACTTTAGTAAAGTATTTAGAAGTAATAAGAGAAAAATAATAATTCCTGCAACAATTATGTAAAGAGTAATATTTGCAATTTGCTTCATATTAGTTTTGAATTGCTGAAAATTATCTGCATCCTTATTAGGATTTTCCTTTTCACTTCTAACTTTTGCCCCAATACTCAATAAAAGAGAGAAAAATAATCCAGTGAAAATTGCAATTCCTGTTCCAATATAATTTTCTAATGCAGTCAGTTTTACATCTCGAATCCAGGCAATAACACAAACTGCAATTGGTGCTATATAAAAGAAAATTATAAAAATCGTTTTTTTCCACAGGGAAGTAATTGATTCATCATCGCTGTCACATTTCATGCTATCTATTGCCTTTTCCCGAATCTCGAGAATAACTTTAAAATCTAACATTCTATTGGATTTAGATTAAATTTTTGCTTCCTTTTTAACTTGTATCATTTCTTTGTCAACAAAGTCTTGCATTTTGCTGAAAATTGGATAATTATCTGCATCAATACAACTTTGGGGAATTAATATGTTCGGGATGACATTAATAGTTTCCTCACTACTATCTAACATTATTGTTCTTTCTTCTTTAAAATCATCAATTTTATTTTGATAGGTAGCTTTTATATCATAGTCCCTTCGTCCTATTGAAAAGCCATGATTCTTTAGAGCGGCTTCCATATCTGTTTTTCCAACAACTTTATTTTTTTGAGTTATGATGTTTTTTAATCTTATTTCCGCACTTGCAGCATCAGCTGCTCCAGTTTCATGGCTACTTCTATTGCTTACAATTACTATATCTCTAATTGTTGACCGCTTCAGGAATTCTTTTTGTCTGGCTTTTGTTGTGGTTGCTTTAATAGAGTTATTTATAATGTTATATCCTTTGGATTTTAAAACATCCTTGATTATATCATCGAAGATTGGTTTAATGGAAAAGGAACCATATTTTTGAATGAATAGATAACCTGTTTTGGTATTTGCAGGCATCCAAATTCTTGCATAAAATTTTGGACCAACAATCTCACTATCTGATAAAATTCTTTTTTTTCCTGATTCATCTATAATAAACTGTTTTATTCCTGTTGTCCCACCATCAATTAGGATATCTAATATTCTCCGAGAAGAATTAATAGATTTTTCTTCTAAGATTGCTCCATGGGTATTTCTTTCATTTTTATAAGTCTTTTCATCTATCAGATAGATTAGATTTTGTACAAAACCTTTTGTAAACTTATTGTCATCATCTGGGTAAGCATTACTCAAAAAATCATTTATCTCGATTCTTTTTGAGTCTGGTGTATTTAACTTTTTTATTCCAAAAGTATACATTCCAAGAAATAGATTATGGCTCATAATGTTATTGTTTAAGTTTTTTTAATTGGTAGTGTCGTTTTTTTAAGCTTCCGCTATAACGGTTGGTACATGTTGCGGGGCGGATTTCGGAGAGCGTTCCTGTCGACCGTTACACCTTAGTTTGATAAAAGCTGAATAGCCCGAAAACCCCTATGGAATATACAAAATGTTAGGGGCTGGCATTGTTTTTTTTGTCATACGGAAATCCTGCCTTATCCAAAAATTCATATTTCCATCTATGTTTGTCATTATTCCATCTTTTACTTTGACTTCTTAATTGAGCCACATCATCACGCATTTTTTTGATTTCTTTCTTTTCTTTGTCAGTTAAATAGTTGTTTTTTCCAATTTTATCTAATTCTTGAGTTTTCCTCCAACTATTCAATTTCTTCTCAATACCTTCTCGATGCTTTTGCTTTTCCCATTCCCATTCTATACCATTTCTCGCAAGTAAATCACCAAGCAACTCAATCCTAATTGGACTTATCAAATCGGTTCTATTCTCTCTTTCCTGTCTCACCTTAAATGTCATTTGGTCATTTAACCAATGCCCGACTCTTGTTTTTTGAGATGGTACAGTTTTGTAATTAACCTTTTTGCTATAATATTTTTCCAAAGTAACTAAATTATCCGTCCATTCATCATCTGAAGACCTACCACCTGCATGAGATGGCTCCCAAACAAAATTAATCGAATTCATTTTATCCTCTTCATGCTTTGTCCAAGGTGGAGGATAGTTTTCATTACCCTTTCTGCGTTGTTTTTGATATGCACACCAAATACCTAATTTATAATAAGGATTTGATTTGTCAGTAAATTGTGGAACATGAATAAAATTGCTATTTGGGTTGACTTTATTTTTATAGTCAACGAGTTTTTCAAAATCCTTATCCCATTTAATTAATCTTTTTCTCAACCTGCCGACACCTGCAAATGGGAAATCAACACTTTTTAATCTATCCACTATGTCGTGTGGCAACTCGTTTTCGTTGTAGAGAGCATTCATTTTCTGATACCAACGGAATAATTCTCTTTCCTCATCAGTTTCAGGGTGCTTACTTACAATTCCTGATGGACTGACATCTCTTTTATAGATTACATATCGTTCAAGTAAAATCTCAAATCTTTCATAATCATATGCTGTAAAATGACGTTCTCTTGTTTTTGATTTTAAATGTTTTTGTTCTATTCCTGAATCTAAATCAAACTCTGAAACTTCAATACTTTCATCTTGGTCATTTTCTTTTGAACCATCAATAGACTTTGGTTCAGTTGTTTTATCTCCACGCTTTGACTGATTAAAAAGTAAGTTTTGACTTATAAGTTCTTTGAGTAATTTGTTGTCAAGTAATTTGAGTTTAGTCGAAGAGAGATTTAATAAATCCTCAAAATATCCTTTAATCTCTCCGAGTACTTTTTTCCCTTGGTTATCAGTATTAGTAAAAAAGTCAAGCTGAATAGAAGCCTCAATGTTATTCTTAATTCCGGAACTTGTAAGATTTGAAGAACCCATAATAATACGGGTATGTTTTTCGCCCTCAAAAATGAATAATTTTGGATGATACGTTATAAATTCTCTTGTATCGTGATAAATGTAGGTTTCAATATTCTCATTAATTAGTTGTTCAAGAGCTTCTTTTGATGTTCCTCTATTATCAACTCCAATAAAAAAGCGAATCTGTTTATAATTCTCTTGAGCCTTTTTAATGTATGGAGCCAACAATCTTACTCCTGAAATTGCAGCAAATGCAACAAAACCATAAAAAGTATCATATTTAGGACTAGCAAACGAAACAGCAAGTTGTTTTCCAACATTGAATTCATTTTCTGTATCAAGTCCGTGTCCTAAAAATTTAGCTTTCATTGTGCAGTGTCTTTTTTTGCTTCCGACTAACGTCAAAGTTACTTGCCACTAATTCAAGCAGTTGTAAATCCGAGTTGCTCGGGTTGAATTTCAAATTTAGTTATTTGTTTTTTTAACCTTTTTACCAATCCCAATCTTCTTTTTTCATCTAAGAACATATAATGTGTTGGAGGGTTATAATTTTGTCCCTTTACAAGCATATTCCTATAACTTGCCAACATGCTTTTTAGACAGTCTGACGGTAAATTGTATGAGTAGTGACAGATTGCGTGCCACTTTCCTGTCAAATTTCACGAAAGTCGAATCGGGCTAAAACCCTTAATATTTAGCACTTTACCTGCCATTACTTATACAAATGCAAAGTATTTTCATCATCAAGCATTTTAGAATATATCTTTAGTTTTTCAATTGAGTTTTTAATAAAATCATTTTCAGGCTCAACCGAAAGCCAAAAGAATAAGAATCCTAATAACCGCTCAACATAAATAGGGTCATTTGAATTAATATTTTTTTGATGCTCAAATAAACCATTTTTCAGAATGTAATGAATATTCTTTCTAACTTCTCGTTTTGTTTTTTTAGGAATAGTTAGTTTTCCTGATGAAATTGATATTCCAGTTACAATTTTCTGGCTTTTTTCACCAATTAGCTTTGTTTTATTTTCATTTATTTTAAATCCTTCATCTGATACAATGGAATTAATATATCCTATGATTCCCAATGAAATCCTATTGCCTGAAAATGTAAAGTCATCTGCATATCTTGTATATATAAGGTCGAATTTTTTTGCAAGCCCGTTTAGCCGATAATCAAGTCGTTTAGCAATTATATTACTTAAACAAGGGCTTGTTGCAGCACCTTGCGGTAGAACACCATCTAAACAACATATTGAAGCCAAATAGTATGATATTTTTTTCGTATACCCCAAAACGCGAAACACAGACATTACACGATTGATTTGAATAGAAGGGAAAAAGTCTTTAATATCCATTTTTAACAAATACTTCTGATTCAGGTGACGTCTAGCATTATCAACTATTGAAGTTGCTTTAACAAACCCTTTACT
The DNA here is from genome assembly GCF_963678245.1 of uncultured Sunxiuqinia sp. NCBI lineage: Bacteria > Pseudomonadati > Bacteroidota > Bacteroidia > Marinilabiliales > Prolixibacteraceae > Sunxiuqinia > uncultured Sunxiuqinia sp. The sequence continues at coordinate 473,533 of NZ_OY782772.1, read as the reverse complement.
ACTTTCATGTAATGGTTGTTTTATTAATATATGCTCATATATCCATCGTTGGGCACTTAATAATACAGGGTATGGAGCCGATATCTCTCTTTTTCCATCATTCCTTTTCGGGATTTCAAAGTTGTAATAAAACGCTTTAGAACCATTTACTATGGAAGCTAAGACATGCTTATCTATCCCAAGTAATTGTGCTAAATGCTTGAAATCAATGATTACAACTGTATCTCTTAATACAAGATTCTCAACGTAAGCGGATATAGCCCTTTGAGTAATTTTCCCCCTTATATTTTCAGTAATATAAGATTTCCAATTACCTATTTCTATATGTTGAGTATCATTCATTTCCTTATTTTAAAAAGAGGATGGGAAAACTACTTTCATTGTAATTCATTCCTACTACTAAATTTACGCAGTAATTTAGTAGTGTAGTTCCGTTAGGAACTACACTAGTGCCTGAAAGGCACTAGTGTGGTTAACTATAGCGTTATTCAACGGGGCGAATACACCCCAACGTGCTAGTTTCATTTCCCATCCTCAATATTTTTGAATAATTCTGTATCTAATTTGTTTCTATTTGGTTTATAAAATTCATTTATCCCAATCGATTCCTGTTTCATTTCAACAGGAACTTCTTTCCAATATTTCTTTTTCTCATTAAGAAATAAGGCTTTTCTGTTACAAATAATCCATCTTTCCCCTTTTGGGGTTAAAGAGACTTTATCATTATTTAATTCGACAACTTCTTCTTCTAAAAACTTTTTTATCGTACGAGCTAATTGTGCAGGAGAGAGTAAGTACTTCTCATGAAAGAGGTACAAGTTAACTTGCTTTTTTTCAAAAAGTTCTTTAACAAACTCGATATCTTCACTATAGAATTTCATCATACTCGTTTAAATATAGTTTTCCGAGGAATACCTCCTTTTAAAAAGGGCCACCAAAAGATTGGAAATACATTGTTCGGTATATTGTTAGATTCCAAAGCAAATAAACTCTCTGACTTTTTGTAACCAAAGTTTGGAATTTGCTTACCATGATAATTCTTTTTTAATTTTTTTTCCAGCTCTTCCATAGATTTGGTCGCTATTTCTTTCTTTTCATCAGAAACAAGCTCACTTATACCTTTATTTAACCAATGTACGCTGAAATATTCAACATCAAGTTTATCTAAAACTTCAATTGAAAACTTCATTGAAGCCAAACTAACAATTTTTATAGAAACTCCTTTTAAACTGCGTTCTTCGATTGTTTTGTTTAAATAGTCAAGCTTACGAGAAATTGTATCACCCGTACCAATAAAGTCATCAACTAGGATAACATTTGAATCAGCAGGAATTTCATTGGCACCAATAGGTAAAGAGTTGAAAAAATTGGATTCTTTCCAATTGAAAGAAAATTTGTTTTTAAGATTCTGTATTAATGCTTGTGAGCCATCAGGTTTTCTATCATCGCACGTAGCCAAAAGAAATGTATTTGCTGCATTTAAATCCCATTCATTCTCAATGTGATTCGCTATTAACTGACTCCCTTCAGATAATCTGCGCCCGTCTATATAAGAGAAATTTTTAATCAAAAATTCAATAATATTTTTTTGTTCTTCATTATCTGAAAGGCACCATAATTGAAATAGAGCTAGAGGTTCATAAGTCAACCATATATGGTCCAAATGAAGGCTAGTTAATCTAGTAAAATCATTTTCATCGATTCTATCAGCTGCTCTATTTATAATGTCACTGCTCATCTTTTAATATTTTGCATAACGGTGGCAATATGCGGAGGCCGGGATTTCGAAGCTCCAACTTGTCAAACCGTTGTGATTTTTAATAAATGTACAAAAGTTTAAATTACCCACATCTCCCGGCTTACGTATATTGCGTGTTGTACGCTGGCCTTGATTCATTTCAACCTCAATCAGCTCAATTAAGCTCTGTCGCTCTCTCCGTGTGTTAGAGCGGGAAGGGTTTGAAGGCTCTTTTGGCATTTTGGGATTAAGGGCAAGCCTTACGGGAATGCCAAATGTACCTGAGAGCGAGGGGATGGAATAGCTAAGCATATTTAATTGTCTTGATATTTTAATCTTCTATTATTAAAGGCCTTCATTTTACCTTCAAGTATATCAACTATTGCTTTATTTATTGATGGATTCTCAATTGCCCCACTTATTTGAGAAACAAGAAAATCATTCTCCTTGTCAATATTCATTCTAATAATTTGGTCTGCATCCGATACTACAGCTAAATTTGGGTTGTGCGTTACCATAATTATCTGTCTGCGTTTTTTAGCTTCTCTAATATAAGGCACTAATATTTCACTAACACTTTGATTATCCAAATTGTCTTCAGGTTGGTCTATTACTAAAGGTTTATCGTCTTTATCAAGAATTAAATAAAATATTAATAGAAGTCCACCTCTCTCTCCTGGTGAGAGTTCCCTTAAACTCTTTCCGTTTAGTTTTAAATTGTATCTTGGATTTAAATATTCTAAAGAAAATAAATAATTCAAAAAGTTCAACTCAGAATTTTCTTTAAAATGGATTTCAAGTCCAACTAACATGTTAAGAAATTCAACAACTTGATTTTCTTCATCAAAGTCGTATTTATTAGTTAATTCACGAAGAAAACTATCGTCTTTTTGATAGAATGCACCATATCTGTTTACATAGTTTCTATGAAATGATTTGAAAAATTCAGAATCGAACTCAAATGAAGTTTCAAGAGATATTTCTTGGTCTGAAGAATATTTAGATAATAAATCAGAGATTGACTTTTTAATGTTGTTATATATATCTTGAATTTCTCTTTTCTTTTCGAAGATTTCCTTTACTATATCATTCCTAGTTGTAATACTGGTTTTTAATTCTTGTGCTAAAACATTTTCAATGTAATTCTTTTCATTTTGAAAGAATAGTAAACTGTTAGGAGTATCAGAAGAGCCCTCAATTTCCTTTTTCTTAGTTTCCCATTCTTTAAGCTTTAATTGGTAGTCATGAAAATCCTTAAATGGTTTTTCCAATTCTCCTTCAAGCTTTGATTTTTCTTTTAAAATCTGTTCCTTTTTTATAAAAAAACTCAATTCATTACCGTCATCGCCTTTTTGAGATTCATTAGATAATATAATTTCAATTTTCTTTAATTCAGCATCAATCAAATTTTTCTTAACGGATATTTGTTCTTTATCTGCCTTGAACTTGACAAGTTTTTCAATATTCAACTCATATTTTTTAAACAACTCATTTCTTTCCGATTTCCATAATGAGAAGTTCTCTTCTAAATCCGTAATATCCTCAAGAATCCTTTCCAATTCAAACTTGTTTATTTCAAGTTGTTCTTGTTTTTTCTCAGTTTTATCAATTTCAGATTGAATAGTATTTTGTTGTTCTGTAATCTTCGATATGCTTTCGGATTTTGCCCTTTGTTCTTCAGATAATTGTTTGTCTTCAGAAGGATTTTTAATTACAGTTATCTCTTCCTTTATTTTTTGATGTGCAGCTAATTCTTCTTTTTTTCCCTTTATTTTATTCTCAATAGATGCAAGATATTCTGGTGATTGTTTCTGATGTAATGCAATTATTGTTGAATTAATCTCTTTTAATCTGATTATACTACTTTCAATATCATTTGTAATCAACTCTGATTTATACTCAATAAAATCATGAAATGATGTCTTTGCTAGTTTATATTTACTATCGACTCTAGAAAAAACTACATTATTCAATTCTTCTCTGAAATTATCGTCCTCTTGTGTCGAACATAAATCTTCAAAGAATTTTTGAGGGATATATTTTATTTTTTCATTATCTGTAAAATCAATGTCTTCAGAAAGGTTTCTTGTTTTATTAGTGCCATCATTCCAATAAAGTGTTGCGTTAAAGTTTTCCGCAAATCCTTTTTTGCAAAATTTACTTTTATTCAGAAATGAGAATAATCCATCTTTGTTTTCTGTAATTGAGACTTTTGAATTGCCCAGTAACCCAAGAATGTCAGCAATTGCACTTTTCCCCTTTCCTTTATTACCAATTATTGCACATAGTCCGCTATTGAAATTAATAGTTGTATTTTCAAACCATTTTCCATTCTTGCCTGAATATGAATCTACTGGCTTGACAACAACTTTATTAAAGTATTTTGTCGGATTATTATTTACACTATCAATAAACTGGGGGCTTTTACCAATGAAAACCCGTTCTTCAGGCTCAAAAATAATTTGTCTTAATCCTTCGAAAGTTGTATCTGCTTTTATCCAACAATATCTTTCTAAATCAGGTTCGAACAACTTCTCAAAGTCATGTGAATCAGACCCCCAAATGCAAGGCTTTAATGATTTAAATTCTTCGATAAACTCATCAGTAGAATTATGCTTCTTACCAAGGCCAAATTCAATAGTACTCTGGGCTGATGCAAATAAAAAGTTAGACTTTTGAATTAAAGATTTTCTAACCATATGACCTTGACCAGTCCATTTGATTTTTGATAAATCTTCGTCAGATGGAACTCCGATTAAGTACTTTTTTAAGAATCTTGAGTCTTGTAGAATCTCTGAGATATCCTTATGCTGAACAGTAGCAGTAAGCATTCCTGTATATAGAGGACTTTGGCCTTCAAATTCTCCTTGTTCCTTTTGTAGCTTTTCTCCTAATTCAATTAAGTTACTCTCCTTTAACTTTCTCGTATTATCCTTCTCAAAAGGCATTGATTCATGAACAAAATCAAGTTCATGTAAGAAATGTTCTTCAATATCTCGTATACTAACTTCATTTGAAAAAATCACATGAAAATTAATTCTCCTTCCATCGACTAAATCATGTAATCGAAGCTCTATATTTGGTAGAATAAGTATTTTTTGAACTTGTTCGATTTCAGATTTTGTAAATATTTCTTTCAGTTTTTCTTCTTTGCTGATATATTCATTGATAATTTTCTTGCATCCATCAATTGAAAAATAATCTGTAATTCCAATCGCAGAAATATTCTTATCAATTGCACTTTTAAAAATGGTTTTTACGTAACTATCAAAGTCTTCTCCAAAACCATTATTTAACACCGAAAAAGGAGTATGTATATGCAAATCCCATTTTCTCCATATTGAACCTCTATCGTCATTCATAATACAATCTTACTAAGTGACTTAATTTTAGCAGTGTGTGGCGGTAAAAAAGCATGTGCTTGGCAGCGAAGCGACGCTTGCAGGGATGGGCTGACAAACTTATGCTTTGTGTGTTGGGGTTTCTTAGTATTTCAGTTTCATTTTTTCTCATCAAATTAGCACAATGTTTCTGTCTTGGTGGCTTGCGTACAACGTATGTGGAATAGAACTTTTATTCCACTTATTTTTTCTATATGTGTGACAAAAGGTGTCATTTACAATATTATTTACTTGGAAGTGATACCTTTTCATTTCGTACTTATTATTTCGTCAATCGGGTTAATAACCTTTTGGATCTCTAAATTTGAAACATGAGTATAAATCTCTGTTGTTTACGATATTTCCCATAAGAAAGCAAAATGAAACCCCAAGTTGAACAAGGGGTTTCATTATCACCCATTTCATAAAATAAGAATAAACCTACTTTTTATGTCTGTAAAAAGTTTGATGAAGTTATCAATATAATCATTAATAAGCAATAGCTTTGAGAAACAAATCCCTTAGTATGAAAAAAACATTTGTTCTGTTGTTGTTGGCACTAGCTTTTTCCTGTAAGACAAATGAGGACATTACTGCTGTTAACTTTGATACAAGCATAGAGCCAAAATCAATTGGAGAGGTTGTAGATCACACATACTATTCAATAGCCTATTCAGAGAATGATGAACAAGCCTATTGGGTTTATTATCACTTGACACCCGAATTAATTAACGGCACTCAAAAAAGAACTGATGATTTCAGGGAAGATCCGTTGGTTAGTACAGGTTCAGCTACATTAGCAGATTATAAAGGCTCTGGATATGACAGAGGTCACCTTTGCCCTGCTGCTGATATGGCTTTGAATCATACTTCGATGTCTGAATCTTTCTTTCCAATATGTCACCACAGAACCCAAGCTTTAACAGAGGTATTTGGTCTAAATTAGAGAGTCAAGTAAGAACATGGGCTTTGGAGTTTAACGGGCTATATGTTGCCTCTGGGGGCATTCTAAACAACAAAATAGGCAAGATTGGGGCTGATAGCGTAACTGTTCCGGCAGAGTATTACAAAGTCCTGTACAGTGATAAAAACGGAATGATTGCCTTTATACTACCAAACGAAAAGTCATCAAAGGATTTAAGCCAGTTTTTTGTTACTGTGGATAGTGTTGAATCGGTTACGGGTATTGACTTTTTTTTCTGGTCTGGATGACAAAGTTGAAACCCATTTGGAAAGTGTGATAAATAACGAAGATTGGGATTTAAATTAGCTTGGAGATTCTTATGATCTTTTTTAGTAAATAACATCCTTAATTATTACCAGCATTCAAAAGATGAACATCTGAATTACAATATTTATAAGTCTGCCGAAATACGATAACCAGATTTAGTCACCACACAGTCAGCAATATAAAAGCCGTCTTAAAAGCACTAGTTCAATTTATATAAAATATAATTTTTGATCGCCCTATTTTAATCGAGTGCCCCAACTAAACAAAACACCCCCCCTACCTTCTGGAGCTGGATTTATCCCCCGGCTTTATTTTTTCAAAAACGTATTTATTAATTAAAATTTTTAATGACATGGTAACAATCGTAGATCATGCCCTCCGGAAAAATCAAGAGGGAGAAGAATTTTATGCCATAATTCTACAAGGTGGAATTGAAATGGTTAAGTCACAAGAAACTGGCAGATACTATGCCACAGCTAAAAGAGCATCGGTACCATCAACCTTTGATGAGCAAACTTGCAAGAGTATGGTCGGACAGCAGATGACTGGTGAGATCAAGAAAGTAGAGTGTGAACCTTATGAAATCACTATCAAAGAAACTGGTGAAATCATTGAATTATCCCATCGCTGGGAGTATCAGTCTGAAGTTGAAAGTGCAGAAGAGGCCATTCATGAAGGAGCTGTCTTTACAGCCATTGAGGCTTAATAGTGCTATTATCAATCCTCTACTGTATTAATTTAAATAGACTTTATGAGATTAGAGGGGCCAAAACTGGCACCCTCTTTTTTTGCTAGTCAATAATTTCTTCCAAGTTAATTTCTAAATATAAATTCTAAACTCGATCAATATGGAATTAAGAAAAGCAGAACGCAAGCAAGCTAAAATAAAGATGGGACTTCAGGGTCCATCAGGATCAGGAAAAACAATGTCATCACTATTAATTGCCTTTGGTATGGTTGGTGACTGGACTAAAATTGGTGTTATTGATACGGAAAACAATTCTTCTGATCTGTACGCTCATTTAGGTGATTACAAAGTATTGCCACTTTCAAAACCGTACTCACCGGAAAGATATATTCAGGCTATTGATGTCTGTATCAAATCCAATCTGGAGGTAATTATTATTGACTCAATCTCTCACGAGTGGGAAGGATCTGGAGGAATATTGGATATTCACGGATCTATGCTTGGCAATTCGTTTACAAACTGGGCTAAAATCACACCAAGGCATAATGAGTTTGTCCAGAAGATTCTTCAATCCCCTTGTCACGTAATTGCAACCATCAGGAGTAAACAGGACTATGTGCTATCTGAAAAGAATGGTAAAATGGTTGCTGAAAAAGTTGGGCTTAAAGGAGTAACTCGTGAAGGGCTTGATTATGAATTTACTTTAGTGTTTGACATTAACATTAAGCACCAGGTATCAGCTTCAAAAGACCGTACAGGTATGTTTATGGATAAACCATCATTTACAATCTCTGAAAAAACAGGCGACAGAATACGAAAGTGGTGTGAATCTGGTAAGTCTTTGCATGATGTCATTCAAATGATTGATCAGGCCGCAACAGTTGAACAGCTTCGGTCGATTTTATTGCGATATCAAAATTTCAGGAAGGAGATTGAACCTCTTACCATCGAAAAAAAGATTCAACTCGAAAATCCAGTTGTCGAAACGATTAAAAACTTAAATCATTGAGATATGGAAATTCTTAAAACACATGAAAGTCCAGTAGCAGATAAAGCCGTTATGTTGATGGACGAAATTTCTTCTGATCAGTTTATTCACGCTAATACCAAATCGGTGTTACTTGATGATTTGAAGAGAAAATGTATTATCCCTGTCTTTGCTAAAGATAATGAGAGCACAATCAGCCATACCGAGTTTATTGACACTTGCTATGAAGCTGTTCATCAATATTTCAATGGTGAACGCATTTTGCAACCTGCTGTCAGGGCTTCGCATCCGATTAAAGGACGAATTCCTGAAGCCATGGGAAAACCTGTCAAAGAACTTACAGAAGTAGAAAAAACCCTTTATTATGAGCGTATGGCCTTTCTAATTGAACTGCCGGACATTAAAGAAAACATCAGTGGTAACCAATTATCACTTACGATTGGTGGAGTCCGCGCTTACAATCATGAAAACTTGTATAGTAAAAAAGGAGAAGAAAAATTCAAAGTTTTCATTGGTTACAGAAACTGGGTATGTACTAATTTATGCATTTCTACTGATGGCGCTATCAGGGAGATCAGGGCCAGAACCATTAACGAATTGGCATTAGGTATTTTCAATCTGATCAGTGAGTTTGAACCATCAATTCAACTAAATCTGTTAAAGAGAATGGACGGTTTCGAGCTGTCTGAATCACAATTTGCTCATCTCTTGGGTAAAGCAAGGTTGTACCAACATTTACCAACGAAGCAGCGTAATCAGGTTAAACCGTTTCCGTTAAGTGATACCCAAGTAGGTATAGTAGCAAGAGAGTATTATATGGATGAGAATTTTAGCAGGAATGACAACGGAAGTATTGATTTATGGAAATTATACAACCTTTTTACCGGAGCGAATAAATCGTCTTACATTGATACTTTTCTTGAAAGAGGAGCCAATTGTTTCTCTTTTACTGGATTTCTATGCGATCAGCTTGACGCAGGTAATAAATCCTGGTACCTGAGCTAATCCTCCTTATTAGAATGGAGATTTTCCCATAATTATTTTGCTACTAAAACTTCATACAATGTCTGATAGAGCTCGAAAGTACATCGTTGAGCTTTTTAAAATTGTTGGTACTGACAGTATCCTTGTAATACAATCGAATGGGCATTTATTACGGCTGCATTGCCCGTTTAAAGTCGTTTGCCGAGTCAATGTGCCTCCACTGACGATAGGGGAAACCTATAACGTTATGGCTGTTAAAATGACCTTAAAACGAGAGGAGGTATTCATCATTGATGACAGGGCTTACTTTGTCTGGTTCTTTACAATTAAAGCTTAAATAAACTTGTCCGTCCGTCTACACTCCTTATGGGTTAGGATGGATGGACAATCTTTGACCGTTGGCTTATGCTGTATTTTTACTGTTTTTTGAGACGGTTTACCAACGCTAAAAAACAAAACCCCTGAAAAAGCTTATAAAAGTAACGGTAGCTATTTACTGTTTTTCAACATCAACCAGATCTGAAATGGTTGTTTCGAGTGCTTGACTTATTTTATAAAGTGTGGAAATTGTTGGATTTGTTCGACCAGCTTCAATACGGGAAAGATTAGCCTTCTCAAAATTGCAGATAGCAGCCATGTTCTGTTGGGATATTCCTTTTTGTTCCCTCAAAAACCGGATACGTTCACCAATTTTTATTTGAAGCTGGTCAATATTCATTAGTTATCATTTCTGACAACTAATATTTTGTTTTATATTTGATATGCGGTTATCATAAATGACAACTATCGATAAAAAATTATAGAATGTGATTTTACCTTGATTCTCCATATATACAATTGAATACATCAGCACAAATAATCCGAGTGATGCAAATCTTATCTAACACTAAGCAATTAGTACATACAAATAGGCGCATTATTTATATCCATATACTTTCTATGCATTTCACTGATAGCAATTGCATCTGTAGAAAAGCTCACGTTCAATTAAGCAACGACTAATCTTAACGATATGATTAAAAACGTTTTTTTACTAATACTATTAGTTGTAATTCAATCCTGTAAAATCGAAACTTCCAAGAACACACACAATAAGATTCAAGAAAAAAAAGAAATTGAGAATATTGTTAGTGGTAAAACACTCTATAATATTGATAATTTCAAAATATCAACGAAATACAAATTCGTAAATGAGATTAATAGCGATACATTAAATTCTTATTTATACCAAGATTTAAATAATAAGATATTCTATCGAATCAACGTCAACAATCTTATTCATAACCTGAAATCGATTGGTTTAGAAAAGTTCAATCTGTCATATAGAAAATCATTCTTTGACGAATATGAAGGAAATCTAAAAAATGATAAATGCGATTTCAAAATTGTAACATTTAAAAACAAGAAAGCGATTACTAATAATTTTATCGTGACAAATAATAACCTTATTAATAACCATTTAGCGCTATTAAAAGCAAAATCAATCACAACTCTCAATATTACTAAAGCCTATACCATTTCTGTAATAGCAGAACCTGAAACTTTGGAAACCGCTTTTGATGCATTCATAAGAGATTTTGAATTTATTTATGATGAAGACGCTGAAAAATATATCAGTCCCAAATATAAATATGAGATATTAATTCCTGATGGGTATGTACCAGAAAAAGCAAATGGAAGTCATATCGATTTTAAAGTTGTTTCAAGAGATCCGTTAAGCATTGTGACAATAGATGTTTCAGAAAGGACAAAAGAAGAACTTAATATTTCAGCACACGATTACACTCTTGATTTTATTAAGAATATGTATATACAAACTAATCCGCAAGAAAAAATAACGAGCACCGAGAAAATATACATTGATAATATTGAAGCCTTCCTAGTAAAAAGTATAAATGAAAGTAGATCGACAAATGTTATAGAAATATATTTCTATAAAGACAACTATGGTTATTTAATGACAGGCACCTGTAAGACAATTGATTACCCAGAATGTGAAAATAAATTTCTTAATACTTTTTATTCGTTAAATTTTTTTTAAAAACTATTATGATTACTAATGCATGGAATAGAATAATTGACTGGTATAGAGATGATGGTGAGAAGACTAACTTATAATAAGCTTTAACGACTCGGCAAAACACACATTTGTTGATTGTCAACATAAACCATCACCATAAAATGGAGGCCAGAAACCATATTAAAAACGGGGCGTAACCGAAAAGCCATACGAGTAGGAAAAAATAGATTTATTATTATGGAAATACTTAGTATTATTTATGTCGCGATTATAATAATTTTGATTGCATCCATGTGGATTATATATTTGAAAGCAGGGAAATCTGGCTGGGAAGCCATCATACCAGTTTACAATATAGTTGTACTTTTAAAAATTATCGGAAAACCTTGGTGGTGGATATTACTTCTAATAATACCAATATTAAATGTGTATATATCCTTCAAAATTTTTCGACATCTAGCATTGTCTTTTGATATTCAGTGGGATATATCTTACGCCATCTTTGTTCATTTATTCCCTTTTGTTTTATTGCCCTATCTTGCTTTTTCAAAAAGATATTGTGGTCCTGCTATATTATTCCCAACGTCTGGGACTGTGTTATATGAAAACTATCCTGAATAAATTAATATATCAGCCTTTTACAATGGTTCATACTACATTCAGCAGGAAGTAATAATTAAGATAAGTAATTAAAGTTTTAGTAGAGTAAAATTAAAAAACATATAGTTAATATGCGGAATGCAAATTTGGATACAATTTAAAGAATAGATTATGAGACAAATAGAGCTAATTGAAGGCTATATACTGGCATGGAATACCTTAAATCCGGCATTGCTTGATCCAATACTGGATGATAAAGTTGAATATCACAGTCAAATGGTATTGGATGTGCTAAAGGGCAAAACAGCGGTACTTGAGTATTACGGTAAAATGTTTGAGACCATTAATAAGAACAATTCACCGGTAATAGCTGAAAATGCTTTTTTGAATAATATACCTTGTACTGTATTAACTCAGTTCTTCATTGATGATGGATTGAATGGAAATAATACTAGCTTAATCAAAGAAGGCACTACAGAGTGTGGTTTCAAGTACAATTATAGGGATTCTGTAATACTGTTTGAATTCAAAGATGAAAAGATCAGCAAGATCAATTTATGCATTACTCCTAATCCATCTGAGATTAACAAAACTGCTTATACCGACCTTAGAAATGAAAAGATCAAACAACTTGAAAATCTTTATAGTTAACCCATGAAAATTCAACTAACCACTATATTGATCTCGATTGTTTTTGTTTCCAGAGCTCAGACAGTAAGGCAACTAATTAAAAGTGATTATACATTTAAAAGCGAGAAACTGAGAATGATCGAAGCTCCTATTGATGCTGAAATAACTGGCGAAAACAGCTTTAATAGTATACCCTATTCAGTAGTATACCCTATTCAGATGATGATTGGTTTATTTATATGAATATTCCAGATAGTGTAATTGTCTTTTACTGTGGTTCAAAACACAATAGCTTTAAAATTTCTGAGAGGTTAAAAGTTAGCCAAATAAAGGGGAAAGACAATTTGGTAATTAGAACAAAATCTGATTCAGGAGAAGAGATTATAGTTAAAGTAGTCACCAACCCTGAAATTATCATTCAATTTTATTTCCCTGAGACAGCTTTGGATATGGGTGAAAGAAAACAAATGATGGCTTTTGAATTTTTAAATCTTAAAAAGTTCTGAGTTTCTAAAACCAAAAACCAACAGCCTTATTTTTTTGTTGTTTTTAAGGTTTTTTTAGAATTCTTTGGGAGTAATTGATACGGAGAATTCAAGGAGTGAAAAAAAATCAAAATGTTGCACCTATGTTGCACCTGGACAAATAAAAAGGGAGTTAGAAATCAATCTAACTCCCTAATATTCACATGTCGGGATGACAAGATTTGAACTTGCGACCCCTCGCCCCCCAGACGAGTACGCTACCAGACTGCGCCACATCCCGATTATTCCTTCTTCCTAAAACCAAGCGTATAGCTGATTTTACTGAAGCGTTTGCAAAAGTATATAAAGCGGCGAATTCTGCAAAATTAATTTCGACTATTAAAATAAACTTTCAATAGTCTACATCTATCACATCTTCATTATTATTGATTGATCAAATGTTGTAAATATCTAGATGTTGTGTAATTTTGCTAACCAGATAATAAAAAAACACTAAGATACAAAATCATGTTTAAATCATTAGATCTTAACGAAAACGAGAAACAAAACACAGAGCCTGCTGGCAATGCTGAAAGAGTGAAATGCCTGATTATTGGTTCGGGACCGGCTGGGTACACAGCTGCCGTTTATGCGGCCCGCGCTAATTTAAATCCTGTGATGTATGAAGGTCTTCAGCCGGGAGGTCAGTTGACCACAACAACCGAGGTTGAAAACTACCCGGGTTACCCCGAGGGAATAACCGGCCCGGTCATGATGGAAGACTTTAAAAAGCAAGCTGAACGTTTTGGAACTGATGTTCGCTTTGGTTATGCTACCAAAGTTGATTTCTCCGGCGATATCCACAAAGTTTGGATTGATGGTAAAAAATTGATCGAAGCTGAAGCGGTAATATTAGCAACCGGAGCAACTGCTAAATACCTGGGACTGGAAGATGAACAAAAATATGCCGGTGGAGGCGTTTCAGCCTGTGCCACATGCGATGGATTCTTCTACCGAGGTAAAGAAGTTGCTGTTGTTGGTGGTGGTGACACTGCAGCCGAAGAAGCGCTCTACCTTGCGGGCTTAGCTAAAAAAGTATATTTGGTTGTACGTCGTGATGTGCTAAGAGCATCAAGAGTGATGGCTGATCGCGTGAAAAAAACACCAAACATTGAAATTCTTTGGAAACACCAAACCAAAGGTCTAACTGGAGACGGAGTGGTTGAAGGAGCAATTTTAGTAAAGAATCAAGGTGAGGCTAACGAAGAAGAAGTTAAAATTAAAATTGATGGATTTTTTCTCGCAATCGGTCACAAACCTAATTCAGATTTTGTAAAAGACTTTCTTGAAACCGATGAAGTTGGCTATATCAAAACTGAAGCAGGGACATCAAAAACCAACGTTTCCGGGGTGTTTGCCTGTGGCGATGTCATGGACTCCATTTATCGCCAAGCAGTAACTGCTGCCGGATCAGGCTGCAAAGCTGCAATGGATACAGAAAGATACCTATCTGAAAAACACGCATAGTACCAAACGACCTATTAGATACACAAAAAAGCCGATTGAAAATCAACCGGCTTTTTTATATGTATAGTCTTAAGTTCCTATTTCTATGCCATATCAGGCACCTCTGTGCCTTGATATTCTCCAGCCTCAAGTTTATCTCTCACTTCTTTAAATGCCTTAATAGTCATGTCAACATCTTCCAACGTATGCATAGCGGTAGGAATCAAGCGAAGAATAATTTCACCTTTCGGAATGACAGGATAAACAACTACCGAGCAGAAAATGCTGTAGTTTTCGCGTAAATCCATAACAACATTAGTTGCCTCTACTACCCCACCCTTCATATAAACAGGAGTTACCGGCGAGTTTGTACGCCCTAAATCAAATCCAGCTTCTTTCAAGCCTGATTGAAGACCATTAACAACAGTCCATAATTGCTCGCGTAGTTCGGGTTTTGTTCTTAGCAATTCCAAACGCTTCATCGAACCAACCACAATCGGCATTGGCAATGATTTTGCAAACGTTTGAGAACGCATATTATACCGTAGGTAGTTACAGATATCTTTTTCGCAAGCGATAAATGCACCAATTCCGGCCATCGCTTTTGCAAAAGTACAGAAATGAAGATCAACCTGATCTTGTACTCCAAAATGCTCTGGCGCACCAGCTCCAGTTGGCCCCATTACTCCGAACCCGTGAGCATCATCAACCAACAAGCGGAAGTTGAACTCCTTTTTCAAAGCAACAATCTCATCCAACTTGCCTAAGTCTCCTGACATACCAAAAACACCTTCAGTAATAACTAAAATACCCCCCCCCTGCTTTTCAGCAAGCTTCGTAGCACGGGTTAACTGAACTCTTAGGCTTTCAATATTATTGTGTGGATAAACATAGCGTTTGCCCATATGTAAACGTACTCCATCCAATATACAAGCATGTGCTTCGCTATCGTAAACAACTACATCGTTACGACCACAAACAGCATCGATAATTGACACCATGCCCTGATAACCAAAATTCAAAAGAAAAGAATCTGGCTTTCCAACATAAGCTGCAAGTTGCTTTTCTAATTCTTCATGCTGACTGGTTTGCCCCGACATCATCCGGGCACCCATCGGATAGGCTAATCCCCACTCTTTGGAAGCTTCAGCATCTACCCTGCGAACCTCAGGATGATTAGCTAATCCAATATAATTGTTCAAACTCCAGGTTAAAACCTCTTTTCCCCTGAAATTCATTCTGGCACTGATTTCACCCTCTAACTTTGGAAACGCAAAATAGCCATGAGCTTTTGCCATGTGCTTGCCTATGTCACCTTTATTTGATCGAAATTTTTCAAAAATATCCACTTCAAAAAGCTTTAAAAATTAACTCTGCAAATGTAATTTTTTTTAATAAGTCTACAAATTTGTTAATTTATATTAAACCAAGTCACTACTTTAGTAATTCTTGCGTAATTTGCCGCCGGTTTTTAATGAAAAATGTATCTTTGCGACATGTTTATAAAAATGAAGAATTTTTCCCTTTTTGCATTGTTTGTTTTTGTTATTGCGACTTCGTGTAGCGATTACAATAAAGTTCTAAAAAGTACTGACTACGAGTTCAAATACAAAAAGGCTCTTGAATATTACGAAGACGAGGAATTTGTTCGCGCTTCACAACTCTTAAATGAGCTGGTTAATATTTACCGTGGTACCAGCCGTGCTGACGAAGTGTATTATTATTACGCCAAAAGTCATTTCGGAATGCGTGATTACCTAATGGCGGGACATTGGTTTCGAACATTAGTTAAAGATTTTCCGAAGAGTAAATATGCCGAAGAAGCTCAATATATGATTGGGTACTGCTTTTATATGGATTCTCCCAAGCCACGACTTGATCAGCAGATATCACAAAAAGCAATTGATGCGTTGCAACTCTATGTCAATCTTTACCCCAACAGCGACCGTATTGAAGAGGCTAATCGGTTGATAATTGAACTTCGGGACAAATTGGTTTACAAGTCATTTTTAAGCGGAAAATTGTATTATGATTTGGAGAATTACAAAGCTGCTGTTGTTGCTTTAACCAATTCCCTTAAAGATTTTCCGGACACCAAGTACAGGGAAGAGCTAATGTTTATGCTTTTGAGAGCGAAGTACCTTTTGGCTGTCAATAGTATAGAAGAAAAAAAAGAGCAACGTTTAAGCGAAGCTTTGGATGAATATTTTACCTTTGTCGATGAATTTCCGGAAAGTAAAGACCGGAAAGATGCTGATAAGTTCTACAAAGAGGTAGCAAAATTATTGAATTATAACGAAGAAGCTAATTTATAAATAGATATGGATTATAAGAAAATCAAAGCAGAGAACTCAACAGTTCCAAGAGATTTAAACGATTTAGAAGACCAAACCGGAAACGTATACGAAACAGTAATGATTCTGGCTAAACGATCAAACCAGATCGCTTCCGAAATGAAAGAAGAATTGAACCAAAAGCTTCAGGAATTTGCATCTTACTCTGATAATCTGGAGGAAGTATTTGAAAACCGTGAGCAAATTGAGATCTCAAAGTATTACGAACGTTTGCCAAAGCCTACTTTAATTGCTTTTGAAGAATTAAAACAAGCTCAAATTTATCATCGTAATCCTGCGAAAGAAAACCGTAAAGGACTTTAAAAAGGACAGCCTTCATGAGGCTAAAAAACAAACATATCATATTAGGGATAACCGGAAGTATAGCTGCCTACAAGGCAGCTTATATTTTAAGGGGCCTAGTGAAAGAAGGTGCTGAGGTTCAGGTTGTAATGACCCCTGCCGCCAAAGAATTCATTACTCCAGTCACCATGTCCGCACTTTCGGACAGGCCGGTAGCATCTGAATTTTTTGCTGCGAATGATGGTACCTGGCACTCTCATGTAGACATGGGACAGTGGGCCGACTTAATGCTCATAGCCCCCGTTACAGCGGCAACGCTCGGTAAAATGGCGCATGGTATTGCCGACAACCTATTGGTAACAACATACATGTCGGCCAAATGCCCGGTTTATCTGGCGCCCGCCATGGATTTGGATATGTTTAAACATCCCTCGACTTTAAAAAACCTGGAAATCCTTCAATCCTATGGTGATGTGATTCTTGAACCGGGAGAAGGAGAACTGGCCAGTGGCTTGCACGGAAAAGGCCGAATGCAAGAGCCAGAACAGTTGGTTGAAGAAGTTGTCGCTTTCTTCAACTCAAAAAAAAAACTTCTGACTAAAAAGGTGCTGGTAACTGCCGGACCTACCTACGAAAAAATTGATCCTGTTCGTTTTATTGGGAATTACTCTTCGGGCAAAATGGGTTTTGCTCTGGCTGAAGAATTAGCGAATCAGGGTGCTGAGGTTACCTTAATAACCGGTCCTGTTGATATAGAAACCTCCAATTTCAACATTCATCGGATTAATGTAGAGTCGGCCCAGGAAATGCATGCCGTTTGCCTAAGTAATTTCCCCGAAATGGATGCTGCCATCATGTGCGCCGCAGTAGCTGATTACCGACCTAAAGCTGTTGCCGATAAAAAGATTAAACGCAAAGCTGATGAGATGAACATTGAGCTTGAAGCAACTACCGATATTGCTGCAGCTCTAGGAAAGCTAAAAACAGATAATCAACTGTTAGTTGGTTTTGCCTTGGAAACAAACAATGAAGAGAAAAATGCCGTAGGCAAAATGGCAAAGAAAAATTTGGACTTTATTGTGCTAAATAGCTTACAAGATCAAGGAGCCGGCTTTGGTGTTGATACCAACAAAATTACGATCCTATCGAAAGACAATAATGCTCAGGAATTTGAGTTAAAACAAAAGAAGGAAGTTGCAACTGACATTGTGGAAAAGCTTTCGCAGGAATTGCAAAAGCTGTAATACTTCCGTAGAATTTGATTATTTTTACTCCTCAGGTATTTTTTAATTATGAAGAAAATCAGCTTTATATTTCTATTTGTTTTACTGATCGTTGCGTCATCTCTTGCTCAAGAACTTCGCTGCAACATTAGTGTTTCGGCACAACAAATAAAGGGAGCGAACCAAAATGCGTTTCGAACCATGCAAGCCGACTTGTATGAGTTCATGAACAATACAAAATGGACCGATCATGTTTATTCGATGGACGAGCGGATTGAATGTAGCATCTACATCCGTCTGACCGAGCAGGTTTCATCCAACGAATTTAAGGGTAGCATTCAGGTTCAGTTGCGTCGCCCGATTTTCAACTCGGACTATGAAAGTCCACTGCTCAACATCAAAGACAATAATTTTCATGTTGAATACGTGGAATTTCAGAATATGGAATTTAATGAAACTTCAAATCGTGATAACCTGACTAATATTATGGCCTACTACGCCTATATTATTTTAGGGATGGACTACGATTCGTATTCACCAAATGGAGGTACCGAGTATTTCCAAAAAGCTCAGCAAATTGTGAACAACGTACAAAATGTACGCTATTCGGGATGGAAAGCCTACGAAAGTGAAAGAAACCGCTACTGGTTGATTGAAAACCTGTTGAATAAATCGTACTCATCATTTCGTGATTGCACCTACCAATATCACCGGCAGGGCTTAGATCGAATGTCTAATCAAATTGAAGAAGGAAGAGCCCAAATTGCAGAGTCATTAAAGTCAATTCAGAAAGTTTTCCGGTCACGTCCGTCATTGTATATTTTACAGATTTTTTTCGATGCTAAATCGGATGAATTGGTAAATGTGTTTTCAAAATCGTATCCTGATGAACGAAACCGGGTTTTGGCGATTCTCAACGAAGTCGATCCATCGAATGGAAGCAAATACGAAAAAATTAAAGAAGCAGCTGAAGAGTTTTAACACATAAAAACGCCCCCTTGCTACAAACACTTTATATTAAAAATTACGCACTAATCGATAAACTGTCGATTGAATTAAACACCGGCTTCAATATTATAACCGGCGAAACCGGTGCAGGCAAATCCATTTTGCTGGGAGCGCTGGGTTTAATTCTTGGCCAACGTGCCGATTTAACCGTATTGCGCGATAAAAATAAGAAGTGTACTGTTGAAGGTAGTTTTGATATCAAAAACTATCAGCTGTCCGATTTTTTTGATCAGAATGAACTAGACTATGATGATCAAACCATTTTGCGACGCGAAATTACACCTGCTGGAAAATCAAGAGCCTTTATAAACGACACTCCTGTTAATTTAAAAACGATTAGGGAGTTGGCCTTGCAGCTTATCGATATCCACTCCCAGCATCAAAATCTGGAATTGGGCAACCGACTTTTTCAATTAAAATTGGTTGATTTGGTAGCTAAAAATAGATCAATTCTGGAAAAATACCAGCAATCATTTCGATTGTATTCAACGACCAAATCAACATACAACAAACTCATTGAGCAAGCCGATCAAGCCAGAAAGGACTTGGATTATTTTGAGTTTCAATTCAATCAACTTGATGAAGCGAAGCTAAAACAAGGCGAACAGGAAGAACTGGAAGCCGAACAAAAACAATTGGAGCACGCCGAAGAAATCAAGCTCACCTTTGGTCAATTGAATGATGCGTTAGAAGGCGATGAAATAGGATTACTTTCCAACTTAAAAGACCAGGTAAATCGGTTAGGTAAAATGAGCGATTTCTTACCGGAAGCCAAAGAACTTCATCAGCGACTGGAATCGTGCTATCTGGAGCTGAAAGACATTTCGGATGAAAGTGCCGGTGTTGCCGAGAAAGTTGAACATGACCCAAGTCGTATTCAGCTGGTAAACGACAGACTAGATGCCATTTATTCACTTCAACAAAAATTCAATGTCGCAACCGTTGATGAATTGATAAAAGAGCATGATGAATTGGATTCAAAAATCAACCAGATTGCTTCGTTCGATGATGAAATTGCAGAACTGGAAAACCAACTGAACGAACAAAAAACGGAACTTAACCAAACCACAGAGGAGTTGACAACAAGTCGTAAGTCAGTCAATCAGTTTTTTGGTGATTCGGTTGTTGAAATGCTTCAGAAACTTGGCATGAACAATGCTGTCTTCCAGCTAGATTTTGAGCAAACTCCACAGCACACGATTACAGGGAAAGATGAAGTTCGGTTTTTATTCAGTGCAAATAAAAGTGCTGCCCCCCAGGAGATTTCAAAAATCGCATCGGGTGGTGAAATGTCGCGATTAATGCTGGCGTTAAAAAGCCTGATCACTGATAGCAAGTCGTTGCCTACCATTGTTTTTGACGAAATAGATACGGGAATATCGGGCGAAATTGCCGTGAAAATGGGCGACATTCTGAAGATCATCTCTGCACGCATGCAGGTCATTAATATTACCCACCTACCACAAATCGCAGCCAAAGGCGATCATCATTATCAAGTTCATAAATTTGATGAAGGGGAAGAAACCTATACTTCAATAAGAAAGTTGAATAATAACGAACGCATTGATGAACTAGCTCAAATGCTTAGTGGCGACCGAAATTCGGATACTGCACGCGAAACTGCACGCGAATTACTGAACTAAAAAGGCTCCACTATTTATTTAAGAAGCCCCGATATTCCATTTAATGTGTTAAATTAATAGCGTTGCGTCAATATTGCTTTAATTTCAACGGGGCCAATATCTCCTTTTTCGCCAAACTTAAATCCTCTTTCTTCAAAACGGGTTAATATTCTGTCAATAGTTTCCTTGGGCACATCATAATCTGACAGGTTTGTTTTAATACCCACCGATTCGAAAAAAGCAATCGTCCTTTCAATTGTTTCATCAATTCGCTCATTAACACTTCCGTCAGTTATATTCCAAATGCGCTCTCCGTACTGTAAAATCTTATCTTGCTTCTCTTTACGACGAATATCCATCATTCCGGGTAAAACAACTGCCAGCGTTCGGGCATGATCAATGCCATGATAAGCCGTTAGCTCATGACCAATCAAATGTGTTCCCCAGTCCTGCGGCACACCAACTCCAATTAGTCCGTTTAAAGCCAAAGTTGCACTCCACATAAAATTGGCTGCGGCTTCATAGTCCTTTCTATTTGCTAAAACTTTGGGGCCCTCTTCTATTAAGGTTATCAGAATGCTTTCAGCAAACCGATCCTGAATAGGCGAATTGACGGGAAAAGTCAGGTATTGTTCCATTACATGCACAAAGGCATCAACCACTCCGTTGGCTACTTGTCTATCGGGCAATGAGAATATCACCTCCGGATCAAGCACCGAGAATTGTGGCATAACAACCGGTGAGCCAAATGCCAGTTTCTCTTCAGTTTCCGCTCGGGTAACTACTGCACTTCCATTCATTTCAGAACCCGTTGCCGGAAGAGTCAACACGGCTCCAATCGGCAAAGCTTCAGTTACAGAAACTTCATTACTTTTAGCACAAATATCCCAAGGATCATCGCCTTTATAAAGTGCAGCAGCAGCAATAAATTTGGTTCCATCAAGTACCGATCCGCCGCCTACAGCCAAAAGAAAATCTACCTTCTTATCCTTCACAATAGAAACGGCTTTCATCAATGTTTCGTAACTAGGATTTGGTTCAATGCCACCAAATTCAATAACATTCATTTCCTGAGTAGCCGCTTTTACCTGATCGTAGACACCGTTTTTAAAAATGCTTCCACCTCCATAGGTCAGCAAAATCGTTTTGTCTTTCGGAATTTCCTGTTTGATTTTGGCGATCTCCCCTTTTCCAAATATTATTTTAACCGGATTTTTAAAATTGAAATTATACATCTCGTTTTCATTTTTTTGGTTTATATCTCAAAAATACAAAACCTATTACAGAAAGACTGTTAATAAACTTAAAGCTTTAGAAAAAAGAAAAAGGATGTTGCCCCACAAAATACTGGTCCTCACTTATAACTTTTCTATTTTTGCCACATGGAAAATATAGACCTGAAAGAAAAAATTTGTTCGCTAAAAGATGAGGAATTGATAAGCTTATTGCAACAGCGCAATGGCTACCGAAAAGAAGCGATTGAAATAGCCGTACAAGAAGCACAGAATCGAAAGATCATTGATTCGAAGGAAGACTTAAATACTGAACGCTTTCAGCCGATTCCCAAGCCTCCTCGATCGTTTTTTCCTCATCTCAGTACTGAAAGCCAAGTCACAAAAATATTTACCAGCCTGATACGAATATTATACCTTATTGCTATAATTCCAATTTTTTTTGGCGCCCTAAAAATTATTGAATCTCAAATTCTTGACGGCATATTTCTTATAAGTTCAGCAGCATTGTGGATTGGGATTAGTGTCCTGCTACAAAAGAAACCAAGCATTCAACTCCCTTTCATACTAGCTATTATTTTCAGCATCGTAGTGGCGTTTACTTTTTATCGGGACCCCTTTTCCATCTACTTTAAATTATCAGATTGGATTGTTGTTTCCATAGCCATTTCGCTGGTTTTATATATACTGGGCTACCTCTATGTCCTACAGGATCGAAGAAATAAATCTCGTTAAACTCACATCTCTAAAACTTCATTCACCCATAAAAAACAGACTTTCATCGAATAAATAATCTCTTCAGTTTCCATTTTAGCTAGTTTTGTTTTATCCAAACTGAAACAGAACAAGCGATGAAAACAATTCCGGTCCTTTTACTTCTATTATTGGCAACTTTTACGTTGCCAACAAAACTGATGGCTTCTCCACAGTGGGACGATGATGATGTTCAAACATACGACATTGCAAATTTCAACCGCATTGAGATTGAAGGTGGTTATAAAGTAATTTTAAGGCAATCTGACAAGCCCGCCTTACGCATAAAAGCTGACGAAGAAGATTTTGACTACATTGATGTTAACAGCGACTACGGAACACTGTCGATCAAACTCAAAGAAAAACATTTCACTTTCGAAAGCATGGTTTTATATATTGAATTTGTTGAGCTGAATGAAGTTGAAATTGAAGGTGGAGTAAAGCTTGAAACAAAAGGATATGTTGAGCTGAATGATTTTACATTGCATGTTGAAGGTGGAGCGAAAATTGAAATGGGCATGAAAGCCAATCATTTTAAAGTTGTTGGCGAAGGTGGAGTTAGTTTTGATTTTCGAGGGGTTACAAAATCAATGAATGCCCGAATTTCCGGAGCCGGAAATTTAGATGCCGATGAATTGAAATCAGAATCAGTCACTATCGAAATTGAAGGGGTTGGTGGAGCATCGGTTTATGCCACCGACTATTTAAAAGCAACAATTGAAGGAGTTGGAAAAATACGATACAAAGGAGATCCGAGAGTTGAGAAAAATATTGAAGGCATTGGTTTTGTAAGTCCTGATTAGTCATTCGATTAAATAGTAAATCGGAAAACAGGAGGCGATGAGCTTCCTGTTTTTTTATTGGAATAAACTTTGGAAGTCAGCCTCAACAAAAAAGCGGAATCAATTTTGTCTAGGTTTTTAAATCATTATTACTATTTTTGGGGAACTTCGTTAGAAATAAGTAAGAATTTAACTTTATTTTATTATAAAACTGAAAGAGGATAAAATTATGAAGCGATTTTTTTTAGTAATTGTATTTTGCCTGGGGATGATTGCAGGTTTTGCACAAGATGCGGTTGATGCCGTTCAATTGAAAAATGAAGGCAACGATGCACTAAGGGGAAAAGATTACAAAAAAGCCCTCGAGTTATTTGAGAAATCATTAGCAAACTGGGGTGAGGAAGAAACAGACAATGCAATGGTGTACAACGCAGGGTATTGTGCCTATAAAACAAAAGAGTACGAAAAAGCAGCCAAATTTTTTGGGCAATCTATCGATAGTAAGTACAAAACTTCTACTGCCTATTTGTATAAGGCCAACTCACTTCTAAAAAGCGGAAATGAAGAAGGTTTTGTTGAAACTTTGGAAACCGGTATTGCCGCAAATCCAAATAGTTCGAAAATGAAAAGTATGCTTTCCAAGTACTATTTAAAAGAAGGAAATGCGTTTTACAAAGAGGGTGCTGCGATCCTGAAACAAGCCGCTACAGATGTTGCCGCCGGAAAATATAAAACAACAGACGATCAGTATGCCAAAGCAACAGCTAAAGCTAAAGCAGAGTTTAAAAAGTCATTACCTTTATTTGATAAAGCGTTGGAATTAACTCCAAACAACGATACTGCAAAACAACTTAAGGCTGCTGCAACGCAAGCCATCAACGGATAATTTTCCTATTCGAATAATGATATTAAGCTGCCTTCGGGCAGTTTTTTTTTGCACATTTAAATCGCTCAGCTAACAATTAGTGTATTAATAATCAAGTTTTAGCCCATCCAGCAAAGCCACATAAATTTTAAAGCCGTCCTCAATCTCGGAAAGTAAGATATATTCGTCAGGTGTATGAGAACGAGCACTGTCGCCGGGGCCTACTTTTATTGAACGAAATGGCATCACCGCCTGATCAGAAGTTGTGGGCGATCCGTAATAAGTCAGTCCTAATTCCAATCCGCGCTTAACAATGGGATGATTCAATTCAATCCCTGAAGAGTTTAAACGAAACGAACGTGCTTTGACTTCCGATTCAATCACGGAATCGATAATCTCAAATGCTTCCTGGTTTGAATAATGCTCATTGGTTCGTACATCCACTACGAAAGTGCACTGGTCAGGTACTACATTGTGTTGAGATCCTGCATTGATCTGAGTGATTGACATCTTCACTTCGCCCAAAACTTCGGAGGATTTCTCGAATTGATAGTTACGCAACAGCTGAATATCATCCAACGCTTTGTACAGCGCGTTCTCGCCTTCGTTACGGGCGGCATGACCGGTTTGTCCGTGTGCCGTGCCGTCCAATACCATTAAGCCTTTTTCGGCAATCGCCATTTGCATTTGGGTTGGCTCTCCAACAATAGCCAGATCAACTTCTCCCAACTCGTCAATCAGGCTAGTCATGCCATTCGGACCTGAAATTTCTTCCTCTGCCGACGCAGCATAAATCAGGTTAAATGGTAAATCAGCCTGTTTGTTGAAATGAATAAATACAGCTAACAACGTGACCAATGAAGCACCTGCATCGTTACTTCCCAGTCCCCACAAGCAATTGTCTTTTAGTTCAGCACCAAACGGATCTTTAGTCCAGCTTTTCCCGGGGCGAACCGTATCCACATGTGAGTTGAGCAAAATAACCGGAAGACCATCCTTCCAGGTTGCATTTTTTGCCCATGTATTGTTTGTCTTTGTTTGAAATGGAATTCCCTTTTCTGTTAAAACTTGACGAACCAAATTCGCAGCGGGCTCTTCTTCTTTGCTAAACGACTGGGTTCTGATTAAGGTCTGTAAAAGCTCAATATATTCTTTCATGAATAGGATTTATCAAATTTACTCCTGCAAAATGTATCCCGTAAAAATATGCTTTTTCCGGCAGTTGATATAATAAAACAAAAAACTTAATGTGACCTAAAAGATTATTTTATACCTTTGTTCGTAATTTGACGAACAATAATGATTGAGCAAGAAATAATCACTGAAGAACAAAAACTGGCAGCCCGCTATGCTAAAGCGATGGGGCATCCAATACGAATGTACATTCTTGAATTGCTCACTAAGCAAGCATGCTGCTATAGTGGTGACTTGTCGGAGATTCTTCCTATTGCAAAATCGACACTATCACAACACCTGAAAGAGCTAAAAGATGCCGGATTGATTCAGGGAAAAATTGAAGCTCCAAAAATTAAGTATTGTATTAATCGGGAGAATTGGAAAAAAGCAAAACAACTATTTAAAAGCCATTTTAACATCTAAAAAAAATTTAATTTCAATGTTCGTATTTTTACGAACTAAAAATAAAAAAACATGGAAATCAAAGTATTAGGAACCGGATGTACTAAATGCAAAACGGTTGAAAAGACAGCTCACGAAGCGGTGAAAGAAATAGGAGTGCAAGCCAACATTGAAAAAGTAGAAGATATGCTTAGAATCATGCAATACGGTGTCATGCGCACTCCTGCATTAGTCATTAACGAAAAAGTTGTTTTAAGCGGCAAAGTGCCTTCAAAAAAAGAAATCATCGAACTTATCACCAAAAATCAGTAATCATGAAAACTATATTCTTAAGCCTTTTATTAATGGTGGGAGTAGGCTGTTTTGCACAAACAAAAACTTCTGTCGAGAAACAAGGGGATGCAAAAATTGAAGCGTTCTATTTCCACAATACGCGCCGTTGCGAAACTTGCAAAGCTATTGAAAATGTTTCATCGGAAGCATTAAAGACAATGCAAATACAACTAAAATCACTCAATATTGACAAGGATGAAAATATGGCTATTGCAGAAACGGTTGGAGCTGGCGGACAGGCTTTGATTATTACTAACGGTAAGAAAAACATCGACCTCACCAACAAAGGTTTTATGTATGCCCGAAGCAATCCAGACAAATTGAAAGCTGCGATTGAAAAAGCGGTGAAAGAATTGGACAACGAATAAACATGGAGCTTTTACAAAGCATACTTGAAAATACCAATTACGCCGCATTGTCAGCCTTAATTCTGGGTTTGATGACGGCTATTAGCCCCTGCCCGATGGCCACAAACATAACCGCGATTGGCTTCTTAGGCAAAGATGTTAGCGACAGGAAACGGGTATTTATCAGCGGGTTGGTATACACATTGGGAAGAGCTTTTTCGTATACGAGTCTGGCTTTTATCCTTTTTTTGGGTGCCGATCAACTGAAGTTCTCGAGAATTTTTCAACAATATGGCGAACGCATCTTAGGCCCACTTTTGGTACTGATTGGTTTGGTCATGCTTGGAATAATTAAATTGAATTTCCCGGGATTCAATAAGCTCAGTCAAAAATTTGAAGCTAAAGAAAAACACAGCTTTTGGGATGTTTTCCTGGTTGGTGTTTTGTTTGCTTTGGCTTTCTGTCCATACAGTGGTGTTCTTTATTTTGGAATGCTAATTCCTATGACAATTCAATCGGCATCCGGCTTGGTTCTTCCTATAATATTTGCGATTGCGACAGCCCTGCCCGTGATTGTATTTGCCTGGCTAATCGCTTTTGCCATTGCGAAGGTTGGCTCCATATACAGTCACCTCAAAGTAATTGAAATTTGGGTCCGTCGAGTCGTTGCCACTATGTTTATCGGTGTCGGCATTTATTACAT
Organism: uncultured Sunxiuqinia sp.; assembly: GCF_963678245.1. NCBI lineage: Bacteria > Pseudomonadati > Bacteroidota > Bacteroidia > Marinilabiliales > Prolixibacteraceae > Sunxiuqinia > uncultured Sunxiuqinia sp. The sequence continues at coordinate 446,222 of NZ_OY782772.1, read as the reverse complement.
CATCATTATTTGGTTTTCATGAAAAACAGAAGAACATACCTCTTACTTCTAGGCCTCCCTGTTTGGATATTGATATACATAAATATGCAATGGTTGGCTGACCTGATTACATATGGCGTTTTTCATATGAATCCGGAAGCTCATTTGACACAGGCAGTCAACTTTTTCTTATACGAAGTACCCAAGGTGATCCTGCTGTTGATATTGATCATTTTTATTATCGGCATCATCCGAAGCTATTTTTCAGCCGAGAAAACACGAAAGGTACTGGAAGGCAAATCGCTATTCACGGGCAATGTAATGGCTTCTCTTTTAGGAATTGTTACGCCGTTTTGTTCCTGTTCGGCTATACCGCTATTCCTGGGTTTTGTTGAAGCTGGAATACCAATTGGAGTCACTTTTTCTTTTTTGATTGCGGCTCCGCTGATCAACGAAGTAGCCTTGGTATTGCTCATTGGTCTGTTTGGCTGGAAAGTAGCTGTCATTTATGTTGTCTCAGGCTTAATGATCGCGATTATGGCGGGGTTTATCATTGAAAAACTTCACCTGCAAAAATACGTTGCTGAATGGGTTTACCAGGTAAAAGCAACCCAACTGGAGGAAGAAAAAGCAAACCTTACTTTTCAACAACGAATTCAAGCGGGATGGGATTTGGTAAAAGAAATTATTGGCAAAATCTGGATTTACATTTTAGTTGGTATCGCGATTGGTGCAGGAGCACATGGTTTTGTCCCCGACGATTTTCTATCGTCAACACTTGGCAATCAACATTGGTATTCCATTCCACTAGCTATTCTGGTTGGCATTCCGCTATACTCCAATGCAGCTGGCATTATTCCAATTGTAAGTGTGCTAATTGAAAAAGGCGTATCGCTGGGCACTGCTCTAGCCTTTATGATGTCTGTAATCGGGCTTTCTCTTCCTGAAGTAGTCATCCTGAAGAAAGTACTAAAATGGCAACTGATTGCTGTTTTTGTAGGAGTAGTCGCTTCCGGAATTATACTGATTGGCTTTACGTTCAATTACCTGATATTCACTTAAAATGAAAAATCATGAGAAAGAAAACCTGTTCTGGTAATGAAAACATTCCAAAAACAGTATTTGCAGGTTCCGGCGCAGCTGATCTGGGACAAATCTCTGACATGGTAGCCCGCAAGATGCATCAAAATGGCGACCGACAAATGAAATGTCTGGCTTTTGTTGGTGCCGGTATTGAAAACATGATTAATTCGGTTAAAGATTCTGAGATGCTAATCATTGATGGCTGTCCGCTTGATTGCGGAAAACTCACGATGGAAAAAATAACCTGAATAACTCTACTCACGTGTGACTTACTGATCTTGGCTATGTAAAAGAAGAAACGTCAGCCACCCCACACACCATGTAGAAGAAGTTTATTGTACAATGACAAACAAATAAAATGAAACTAAAAAAAGAATAGCGGTTCAGTTTTCACCAAACCACTACTTTAATATACAATAGCAAAATCTAATTTCTTTCTTTAAACTCTTTCATCCCGCTATCCAAAAAGTCAATAAAATTGTCTGGATTCAAATCGTAGGCCTTTGGATCAACCAACAAATCTCCGTTATTATCTAAAAGCACATAGTATGGTTGAGCATTCACGCCAAATCGTGTAATTTGAAAATCTGCATATTTCTTACCTAAAGTCCTCTTTACTTTTCCATCATAGGTTGAAGTCACCCACTCGCTTTCTGGTAATTTACTTTTATCGTCTACATACAAAGCAATAATCACAAACTCATTTTTTAGTCTTTCCAATACGCGTGGATCAGACCAAACATTAGCTTCCATCTCTCGACAGTTTACGCAACCATGCCCTGTAAAATCAATGAATACAGGTTTATTTAAAGCTTTCGCACAAGCCATTCCCTGCTCATAGTCGAAATAACCATTTAGCCCATGTGGCAAATGTAAAAACTCTGCAAACTTAGGTTCTTCACACTGCTCGCTTCCTTCATGAAAACCAATTGTTCCACCCGTAGCCCCAACCAATTTAACCTCATCACGAATAATTTTATGCAAGTCAAAATCGTGGGTTGTTTGTGGTGGCAAATAACCAGAAATTGCCTTTAATGGAGCTCCAAACATTCCGGGAATTAAATAAACCACAAACGAAAAAGTTATAATTGCCATCATCAATCGAGGTACCGAAACAAATTTCACATCACTATCGTGCGAAAACTTCAATTTACCTAACAAATAAAAGCCCATTAAAATGAAAATGACAATCCAAAGAGCCAGATAAACCTCGCGATCTAGTATTCCCCAATGATAAGTCTGATCAGCAATGCTTAAGAATTTAAGACCAAGTGCCAGTTCCAGGAATCCAAGTACTACTTTTACAGAATTTAACCAACCACCTGATTTTGGTAAATTATTTAACCATCCCGGAAATAAAGCAAATAAGGTAAATGGCAAAGCAAAAGCTAATGCAAACCCAAACATCCCTACAATGGGTTTCAATACTGCTCCTCCAGCCGACTCAACCAAAATAGCTCCAACAATAGGACCGGTACAAGAAAAGGAAACCAAAACTAAGGTCAATGCCATGAAAAAAGATCCCAAAAATCCGCCTTTATCTACCTGTTTGTCTGACCGATTAACCAACCAACTTGGTAAAGTTATTTCGAACATACCAAAAAAAGAGAAAGCAAAAACAAAAAAGATAATGAAGAATAATGTATTGGGTAACCAGTGGGTACTCAGCCAATTCGCTGCACCCGGCCCAAAAACTACGGCTACAAATGTACCAACAATGGTATAAATTGCGATAATCGAAAAACCATAAAAGGCCGCATGTAGCCGGGATTTCAATTTTGATTTTCCGCTGTGCATAAAAAATGACACAGTCATCGGTATCATCGGGAAAACGCAGGGAGTTAGAATCGCTGCAAACCCTGCTAAAAGGGAAAAGAAGAAAAACAACCAAAGTGTCTCCGTGGACCCCTCTTTTCCTTTATCGGTTAATATTTTCGTTGTATCTGATTCAACATTTACTTTACTTTCTCCGGCAGGTTGCTCTTTTGAATCATTGAACGTAAATGAAAAATCAACTTCTGTTGGAGGCAGGCATGTTTCGTCATCACAGCACATAAACTCAACATAGCCGTTTATGGTAACCAGTTCATCTGTCTTCAATTTCACATTTTGGACAAACTCTGCTTGGTGACTAAAGTATCGTAAAACCATCTGAAATGTTTCATCAAACTGTTCAGTGGGTTCTGGTGTTTTCTGCAAATCACCCACAAACGCAAACCGGGTCGTATCTTCATAATTAATTGAAGTTGCGACCGGACCTCCTTCCGCCAGGTAAGTATCGTACAAATGCCAACTTTCTTCTATGGTTGCTTTAAAAATTAGCTGAACCTGATCTCCATCTTGTTTTGAATCGAAAGACCATTTTACAGGTTCCAGTATCTGACTAAATGATGTGAAGGAGATAATTAAAAAGGTGATGATAAAACTAAGTTGCTTCATTACGTTCGAATTTGTATTTTATTTGTTCAATACAAATATAAGCATGCAAATTGGGAAATGACTTATTGTTTAAGGTTTCAACCCGGAGGCAATTGGATTGAAATAGGGACTAGACCCCCACGAATATTAATTTTGCCAGTCGCTATAGAGCTTAATAGCCTCTTTTCGATTAGCAACATTTAACCTGCGGTACAAGCTATTAATATGGGTTTTCACCGTGCTCAATTCAATAAACAGTTCGCTTGCAATTTCTTTATTGCTTTTCCCGGATGCCAAACGCTCCCAAATTTTAAATTCCTTGTCGGTAAGTAGAGAGCGATAATCAACCACTTTCTTTTTATTAAAAGGTCGACGTATTCTGAAAATCCACAATACTAAAAACAGGATCACCAATCCCTCTCCTGCGATAATCCAATCGCGCCAAGTCTTTGTAATTCGCGGAATTTCACAAACCAAATCACGGTAACCAACCAGGTTTATTAGCATGTCGTCGTAAGCGTAGGTATAAATATGCGACGGAAAAGCCAATTTCAACCGATCCTGAAAATGAAAATAAAACTGGCTGTTTCTCAAAAAATCGGTTTTGGGATCAACGATATGATATATCGCAAACAAAGCAACCAAGGAACTTTCACAGCTGTCTACAAAACTCCGAATATACCTGTTAAGACTTTGCGATTGAAAATCGCGCTTTGCAATGGTGTTTATTGAAGTCAGATGTTTCTGTTTCTCAAAATAGCTTTTCTCAAACTGACTGATTTTGGAATTTATCTTTGACCCTCTTATAACCAAAGAATCAAAAACAGATTTATTGTCAGAACTCTCTATCTTTATTATCGAAGAATTATTCAATAACAAGTGCGCAAAATTACGCACTGAACCGGTAATAAACTCAACGGCAAAAAGATTATTCCGAACAATGTAAATACGATAAAACCGGGGTTCTTCAGGCAAATCATTTCCGGTCAATAAAAATTGGCCATCCGCGTCAATCAATGCTTCATTAATAATAAACTCCGGCGAAGCAACAAACAAGTTTTCCGGCGCATTGATTGAGGCCAAGTAAACCCGAGGCTGCCAATCATCAGACAGATTCAGTTTTCCTGAAATCTCGTATGCTCCAACAAACAATGAGAAGAAAAAAAACAGCACGGTGTATAAATACCTCAACATAGAATGAACCAATTAAGTTAGCCCTAAAAATAAGAAATCCCGAACAAAGTCCGGGATTTCAATATTAAAGAATAATTTCTTCTAAATTATCGTCATAAAAATGATATTCCAAAAAGCTGTAGGCATTAACCGATTCAACATTGATTTTTTTGAAATATTTAAAAGCCCACTTCCTTTTAATGGAATGAATTCCTTTAGTCAGAAATGCAGCTACATACGGATGAACTTTCAAGGTCAAACTCTTTTTATTTAAGTCTTTAAAAATGTAGTTGACTTTGCTACTTAATTCATCTGTAAAGAGAATACTAGGCGTAATTTTTCCGGTGCCTTTACATGATGGACATACTTCTGCTGTATCCACATGTTCTTCGGGCCTTACCCGTTGACGAGTGATCTGCATCAAACAAAACTTACTTAAAGGAAGTATGTTGTGCTTGGTACGGTCGACTCCCATCGCCTCTTTCATACGTTCGAAAACCCTTTGGCGGTTTCCTGATTCATGCATATCGATAAAATCGATAACAATGATACCTCCCATGTCTCTTAACCTCAACTGTCTTGCTATTTCCTCAGCTGCTGCCAGGTTAACTTCCATCGCATTGGTTTCCTGATCCACTCCGGCTTTTGACCGATTGCCGCTGTTAACATCAATCACGTGAAAAGCCTCTGTATGTTCAATAATCAGGTAAGCTCCGTTTTTAAACGAAACCGTTTTACCAAATGACGCTTTAATTTGCTTATCGACCCCAAAATGTTCAAAAATGGGTTGTCCTCCGGTGTAGGTTTTAACCATTTTCTTTTTTTCAGGAGCAATCGTTGCAATATAATCTGCAACGTCATCAGAAACAGCTTTATCATTAACAATGATGCTGTTAAACGTTGGGTTATAAATGTCTCGCAGTAATGCTGTTGTTCGGTCAATCTCTCCGACTATTAAAGCTGGGGCGGTAGCTTTTTTAAGTTTTTGGAAAGTAGTTTCAAATTTAGCAACCAGTCTTTTCAATTCCTGATCTAGTTCTGCTACCCGTTTTCCTTCAGCAACAGTTCGAACAATCACACCATATTTCTTCGGCTTAATACTTTGAATTAATTTTTTTAGCCGGTTCTTTTCTTCGGTTGAACCAATCTTTTGCGAAACACTAACTTTGTCGCTAAAAGGCATCAACACTAAATTTCGTCCAGCTATTGAAAGCTCTGAAGTTAATCGTGGCCCTTTGGTAGAAATTGGTTCTTTGGCAATCTGAACCAAAATATTCTGGCCTGTTTTCAATACTTCTGTTACTTTACCCTCTTTATTAATATCGGGCAAGGAATGAATTTTAGATAATGAAGAAATACGGTTCTTTTTGGAACTGGCAATTTTCATAAACTTGTTTAAAGTTGAAAACTGGGGTCCCATGTCGAGATAATGCAAAAATGCATCCTTTTCATAACCAACGTCGATGAATGCAGCGTTCAAGCTCGGCATAATTTTTTTCACTTTGGCTAAATAAATGTCGCCAACTGCAAATTTTGCTCCGCTTTTTTCCCTGGTAAGTTCAACTAGGCGTTTATTTTCTAATAAGGCAATAACGACTTCTGAGGGAGAGACATCAATAATTAGATCGCTACTCACAACGTTATTTTGATTTTAATAATAATTTATCTTTTTAGTTAGTTAATAAACGGATTAAACCTAAAGCACTTTTGCACTTTAGGTTTAATCATTAATTTCTCTTAATAGCTACTGCTAAAAAAAGGCGTCAGACTATTTCTTTTTCTTATGTCTGTTTTTACGCAATCTTTTCTTACGCTTGTGCGTAGCCATCTTATGTCTTTTTCTTTTTTTTCCGCTTGGCATAACTTTATTTTTTTACTTCGTCTTTAACTTGAGCTACAAACGTCTTGGCTGGTTTAAAAGCCGGAATGAAGTGCTCAGGAATAATAATTGTTGTATTTTTTGAAATATTTCGTGCTGTTTTCTCAGCTCTCTTTTTTACGATAAAACTACCGAAACCACGAAGGTAAACATTTTTACCATCAGTAAGTGAGTCTTTTACTGTTTCCATAAAAGCCTCAACAGTTTTTTGAACAGTCACTTTCTCGATTCCCGTGTTCTTGCTAATTTCATTAACAATATCTGCTTTAGTCATCTCTTAAAATATTTAGTTTTCAATAAATTATATAATTCCCGCTAATTGGTCTGCAAAAATAAAAATTATTTAAAAACTATAAACACCTGAAATGATTTATTTTTGCAATCTATAAAGATTTTAAAGCAGTTATGAGAGAAATTGGCATTTTAAGGGGTTTATTTCAAAAATGGTACGAGGAAAACAAAAGAGATCTTCCATGGCGCGAAACGACCGATCCCTATACGATATGGCTATCAGAGATAATCTTACAACAAACTCGAATTGATCAGGGATTAGCCTATTTCAGGCGGTTTTTAGAAAAATTTCCTACAGTCGGTGATTTCGCATCAGTCTCTGAAGATGAGATTTTAAAATTATGGCAAGGACTGGGCTATTATTCGAGAGCCAGAAACATGCACTTGGCTGCAAAAGCTATTGTGAACGAATATAACAGCCAATTTCCAGCAGACTATAAAAAGCTGCTTAATTTAAAAGGAGTGGGCGACTATACTGCAGCCGCAATTGCTTCCATCGCTTTTAATTTACCACATGCAACCGTCGACGGCAATGTATATCGGGTATTATCACGAGTTTTTGAGATCGAAACTCCGATCGACAGCAGTCAGGGCAAGAAAGAATTTTCGCTATTGGCCAACCAACTACTGGATCACGACCAGCCTGGAAATTTCAACCAGGCCTTAATGGAATTTGGCGCTCTTCAATGCAGCCCGAAAAAACCAAATTGCGAAAACTGCCCTATTAATAATATGTGCCTCGCATTTATTAATGGTACGATCAAAAAACTTCCTGTGAAAAAAGGAAAGGTTAAAATCAAAAATCGCTATTTTAACTATTTAGTTATTGATCACGACAAATACACCTTTCTGAAAAAACGCACAGAAAATGACGTTTGGAGAAATCTATATGAATTCCCACTGACTGAAACAAAAGAAAAAACAGAACTTGATCATTTTCTAAAAAATGAACAAAAATACCTCTCCAGCTCTTCAAATTTTCTCGTTAATAACGAAAGTGGTTGGAAAAAACAGGTACTCAGTCATCAACATATATATTACCGCTTTATATACCTACAAATAACAGATAAAAAAAATATCCCTTCCGGTTTGATTAAGGTGAATAAAAAAGATATTTTTAACTTTGCAGTTCCCAAACCAATTGAAAAAGAACTGAAAAAAAAATAATTGGTATTGATGCGTTCATGGTGAATACGTTACACTTCATCCAGAAAAACGTAGCATTCATGAAATTTTCAAAAAAGATTCTCTTTCAGAGGAAGAATTTTTGTAAATTTATTATTGTTTAATTCTAAAAACCCTAATTATGTCAGTAAACAAAGTTATTTTAGTAGGAAATGTAGGTCGCGATCCTGAAGTTCGATATCTGGACAAGGATGTGGCTGTTGCAAACTTCCCACTTGCCACCTCTGAAAGTTACACCGCTAAAAATGGTGAAAAAGTAACATCAACCGAATGGCACAATATCGTTATTTGGAGAGGCTTGGCAAAAGTGGTTGAACAATACGTAAAGAAAGGAGACCGCCTTTATATTGAAGGACGTATACGTACCCGCTCGTGGGAAGATAAGGAAGGGAACAAGCGCTATACAACCGAAATTTATGGTGATAACATGGAAATGTTGGGTGGCCCTCGTAATCAACAAGGAGGCAACGATAACCAAAACCACTCTTCTGCCGCACAAAACGACAAAGGAAACAGTGTTAACGAACCTGATTTTAGTCCGAACGAAGAAGACGATTTACCATTTTAAAAACTTAAAATAAATTAATTGGAAACAGACCCTTTACCGATACTCTCAGCAATCAATTGGGATTTTCAGACATATCCCTTGACGCCTGCTGTCATATTTAGCCTTGTTTTAATTTTATTATTGCTTTTATCATCCGCTTTGATTTCAGGATCCGAGGTAGCCTATTTCTCTTTAAGTCCGCAAGACAGAGTAAAAATAAAAGCATTTAAAAGCAAGCACAATGATACGATATTAGAGCATTTAGACAACCCTGAAAAATTGTTGGCTACGATCTTAGTAGCCAACAATTTTGTTAACATTGGGATCGTAATCTTATCTGCCTATACAACTGAAAAAATCTTTGACTTTTCATCTGCTCCAACGCTGGGGTTCATCTTTCAGGTTGTCGTTATTACTTTTGTGCTATTACTTTTTGGAGAAATTATTCCAAAGGTATACGCATCAAGCAACACGCTAAGCTTTGCCCGCTTAATGGCTATTCCACTAGATGTGCTCGAACGGATTTTTCGTCCAATTAATTCAATTCTTATTCATTCAACAAAGTTTGTCAATAAACACTTTCAGCGGCAAAGTCAAAATATTTCTGTTGACGAACTTTCTCAGGCTCTTGAACTAACTCTTGAACATGACCATGCTGAAGACAAAGAAATACTAGAAGGCATTGTTAAGTTTGGCAATAAAAATGTTGTTGAAATTATGCGTTCCAGAGTTGATGTTGAAGCATTGGAGCTGAAAGATTCCTATTCAAAAGTAATTAACCTGATCAATGACTCAGGCTATTCGCGCATTCCCGTTTACTCCGGTTCATTCGACAATATTAAAGGGATTCTTTACATTAAGGACCTACTACCCCACATCAATAAAAAGGTAAACTTCAAGTGGCAAACCATCATTCGTCCTCCTTTTTATGTGCCTGAGACCAAAAAAATTGATGATCTTCTGGAGGAGTTTCAAAAAAATAAAGTGCACATGGCCATTGTGGTTGATGAATACGGTGGTAGTTCGGGCATTGTAACCCTCGAAGATATTTTGGAAGAAATAGTTGGCGAAATAGCGGATGAATTTGATGAAGAAGAAAACTATTTCACAAAAATTGCCGACAACAAGTATCTTTTTGATGGCAAAATACTGCTGCACGACTTTTTTAAAATTACAGGAACCGACGACCACACTTTTGATAACTATAAGGGAGACGCTGATACTCTGGCCGGATTAATCCTTGAATTGCGAGGTGAAATACCAATTGTACACGAAAAGATCACTTGCAAAAATTTTGTTTTCTTAATTGAATCGGTTGATAACCGTCGGATCAAAAAAATCAAAGTTGAAATAAATTAACTTTGTAAAAAAAAGAGCACGTAGCATGTACCGTATATTCTTTATCGTTTCTATTTTAGTGCTAATTGGTTGTCAAAAAGAATACATACCAAAACCTCGTGGTTACTTTCGGATTGATTTTCCGGAGAAGTCATACAAAAAACTAGATAAAGAGCTTCCTTATTCTTTCGATATTCCCGGCTATTCGATTACCCGACGAGTAAACAAATCAGGTGCTACCCCGAAGTGGATCACAATAAGCACTCCTGAAAACAAAGCTGACATCCACATCAGTTACGACGAACTTGACCATAATCTGCTTAAACACATTGAGGAAAGTCGTAAACTTGCTTACGATCACTCAATAAAAGCAGACGCGATTAGTGAACGTGTTTACATAAATCCGAAGGAGAATGTATACGGAACAATCTATAACATTGAAGGTAACGCCGCCTCTCCAATTCAGTTTTTTTTAACTGACAGCACAAAACACTTCTTGCGTGGTGCACTCTACTTTAGAGAAGTACCTAACATAGACTCTCTTCGTCCGGTTATTGATTTTTTTCGTCCTGATATTATCCGATTGATTGAAACAACAAAATGGAAATAGCCGATGCCCTTAATTCTGGAAAAACATATCGACGAAGGCCTACTGCTACTTTGGGAGTTGACCGAAGACTTAGAGTGGTTTAAAAATCAATTTTCACATTTAGTCGATGACGAGACCTTTAAACAACTAAGAAACGAAAAGCGGCAGAAAGAATGGCTCGCAGTGAAAATGATGCTAAAACACCTTAGATGCACGAACTTAAATCATTTCTACAATGAAGCCGGACAGCCTCAATTACATCACCCAAGGTTTAAAAAAATCAGCATTAGTCACTCCAGCCAACTTGCCGGTATTCTTATCCATCCCAACCAAGAAGTAGGACTTGACCTTGAAAGCCTTGACCGAAACTTCAAAAGTATTGCGCACAAATACCTTTCAATCGAAGAAATTGAAGTGGCTCAAAAAACAGATGAAAACTATGCCTTGTTTTGGTGCGCCAAAGAGGCAGTCTATAAAACTGCAGGAATCCCGGGCATCAGTTTTTCAACCCAAATTTTACTCAAATTAAACCAGCATAACAAACTAACGGCAAAACTACTGACACCTGAGCTGACAAAAACTTACAAAATCAGCTATTTCGAATACAAAAATCAACTCGTTGTTTATTTGCTTGCCAATTAATAAAAGTTGAAAATATCGATTGACAATAGAACTTCAAGGGCTCAAACTTGTTATGCCTGACAAAAACATATAATGTAATGAAACAAGCAGAATCACATATACTCGTTATTTTTGGAGCTTCGGGAGATTTAACTAAGCGTAAGTTAATCCCAGCTTTATTGGAACTGGAAAAACAAGATCTACTTCCGGACGATTTCGCCGTGCTTGGCGTCAGTCGAACTGAATTATCTGATGACGATTTCCGGGAACGAATGATGGAGTTTTTATCTAAAAAAGACGATGAAAAACTTTCGAAAAAGTTCCTAAATCGGCTTCACTATCAGGCAATATCAACAGGCGAATCATACGATTACCCGGTTCTAAGAGATCGGCTTTTTACCATCGCCAAAGAAAAGGGTATCCCCGAAAATTTTATTTTTTACCTGTCCACACCACCATCGCTTTACGAAATTATACCACAAAACCTGGCAAGCGTGGAGCTAAATAGTTCTGCCGACGGATTTCGTCGCCTGATTGTGGAGAAGCCGTTTGGAACAGACCTGGAATCGGCAAAAGAGCTAAATAAAAATCTGTTAAACTATTTTGCTGAGGATCAAATCTATCGTATTGATCACTACCTCGGGAAAGAATCTGTTCAAAACTTACTGGTAACACGTTTTTCAAACGGTATTTTTGAACCAATCTGGAATCACAACTTCATTCATCATGTCGAAATAACCTCGGCTGAAAGCCTGGGAGTGGAGAACCGTGGAGGTTATTACGACCACTCCGGCGCAATGCGTGACATGGTGCAAAACCACTTACTTCAGTTGGTAGGAATGGTCGCCATGGAGCCTCCCGTAGTTGTTGAAGCAGATGCCATTCGAAACGAGGTTCTGAAAGTCTTTCAATCCCTGCGACCAATTAAAAAAAACGAAGTTGAGAAACACGTGATTCGCGGACAATATATTGAATCGCACGTCAAAGGAAAACTAGTTAAAGGTTATCGGCAGGAAAAAGGAGTAGCACCTGAAAGCCGAACTGAAACCTTTATGGCCATGAAGTTTTTCATTGATAATTGGCGTTGGGCTGGCGTTCCATTTTACATCCGTACCGGGAAAAAACTCCCAACTCGTGTAACGGAAGTCGTCATTCATTTCAAAAAAACACCGCACCATTTATTTGGCAGCGAACACGAATCAGAACAACAAGCAAACCAGCTGGTTATCCGCATTCAACCTGACGAAGGTATCTTGCTGAAATTTGGCATGAAGGTTCCTGGAGCAGGTTTTCGGGTTCAAACCGTCAATATGGATTTCCATTATGATGATTTGGCCGACGTGCGATTGCCTTCGGCTTACGAACGGCTGTTACTCGATTGTATGCAAGGCGATGCCACACTATACTCACGCGGCGATGCCGTTGAAAAAGCATGGGAATACGTTCAACCCATAATGGATGCCTGGAAAAATAACAAAGACATTCCGGTTTACGGATATCCGGCAGGTACATGGGGCCCAGATGTTGCCGACCAATTGGTGAAGGGGTCACAATGGCGATATCCGTGCAAAAACCTTTCGAACGACGGCACCTATTGCGAATTGTAGTTTTCAAAAAAATAACGCCTAATTCTCTAGACCATGAACAAAAACAAAGAAGTAAAGATTTTCCCGAACGCACAGGATCTTGCAGAAGCTTTCGCATTTGAGCTTTTTCAAATGACTAAAAGTAGCAAACAACGACTTGACATTGCTCTTTCGGGAGGTAGCACACCGAAATTACTCTTTAAAGTTTTGGCCAATCAATATGCTGACAAAATACCGTGGGAAAGAATTCACTTTTGGTGGGGTGATGAGCGATGCGTTTCTCCCACCCACAAAGACAGTAATTTTGGGATGACTCAAGAATTTTTGCTTTCAAAAATCAATATTGATGCGGACAACATCCATCGGGTGAAGGGAGAATTACCTCCGGAGGAAGCAGCAGCTGATTACATCCTTCAAATTCAATCAAACCTCAACGAACGGGAGGATTGGCCAATTTTTGATCTGATTATACTTGGCATGGGTGATGACGGACACACAGCGTCTATTTTTCCGCATGAGATGGAATTACTCACATCGGACAAAATTTGTGAAGTGGCCACACATCCCGAGAGCGGACAGAAACGAGTGAGCCTTACCGGAAATGTCATTAATAATGCGAACCGCATTTATTTTTTAATTTCTGGGAAAGCAAAAGCAAAACCTCTTTCGGCGATTATGAACAACTTAAAAAGCGCAACCAAATTGCCAACTTTCCACATCGAACCAAAACAAGGAGAAATAATCTTTTTCCTTGACAATCTGGCTGCCTCAGAAATCTAGTGATTTAATATTCGAAATGCTTTTGTAATGAATAAATTCAGCCATTTAAATTTAAGTCGATTGGCGAGCTTCTTGACTTTTTGCCTAAGCATGATGAGTTAGAAATGGTTGAAGCTTTACAACAAACCATATTCGATTGCATTCCGAATTGCAAAGAAAAGTTGACCTATTATATGCCGTTTTATTCGTGTCATTTCAATATTTGCGTTATCTGGTCATCGTCAATAACATGGAGCAATATTGAAAAGGCTCGGTTTTTCAAAAGGTAGTTTACTAAATGATAAACTGAACTACCTTGAAAGCAATAATCGGAAAAAGTGCGTGCGAAAAAATTTTTCTCGGTTGACGAGATTGAATTGGACATCGTAGAAACATACCTATTTGAAGCTCACAAAATTGACAATCATCAATTCAGAAAGCAAAATCGCCATCTCCATCAATCAACACTCCCAAAAGACGAAACACAGATAAAGCCCTAAAAGTCAGACAACCACGTCTATTTATGAGATATTTCCTTAGATTGAAAATTAGTCAACATTCTGATTGTTAATATCATTGTGAATAAGATTTTGGGCTCCTGCCCGTCAAAAGCAACAATAAATCGTAATTTTAGTAGCATAAAGAATAAATTCAAGCATTTGATTATTAAAGCTAGCTGTCAATCTTAAGTATTTGGAACAAAAACAGAAAATACAAATCTCACAAACTAGCATAATCAAAAATGCTTTTGATGCTGCCCAGATTGGTATTTGGCATTGGTGCATTGATTCCAACGAACTTATTATAAATGAAGCTTATGCCAAAATAATTGGATACACTTGTAGCGAACTGGCCCCATACAACGGCGATTTATGGAAAAGCATTTGTCACCCTGAAGATCAAGAGACTTTAATTGCTGATCTCAATGGACTTCCCCAAACATCTAAAAAACATTTTGCATTTCGGGCAAGACTAAAGCACAAAAATGGATCTTGGATTTGGGCACAAGTCAATGGAGGTATCTCCGAGTACAACTCTGATAATAGCCCAACAGAACTCAGTGGTACGTTGACTGACATCTCAGAACTATACCAATCGAAAAACACCTTGGATTATAGATTGCAAATTGAAAAGATAGTCTCAACTATTTCAGCTGACTTTATTGGATTTCAGCAAAAAGATCTAGATAAACACATCAATAAAACAATAAAAAAGATTGGTGAATTCCTGGATGTTGACCGTTGTTATGTTTTTCAATTTGATAATCATAACTCCATTATGAGTAACACGCACGAGTGGTGTAAAAAAGGCATTCCTTCTGAAACTGGAAACTTACAGAACTTGCCAACTTCGGCATTTCCCTGGTGGATGAAAAAATTAAATAAGCTGAAGCATATCAACATTAAACAAGTTAAAAAATTACCAAAATATGCTGCGGCCGAAAAAGATATTTTATTAAGCCAATCAATAGTCTCATTACTGGTTGTTCCCATTCACTATAGAGAAAACCTTCTGGGATTTATCGGCTTTGACTCTATTTCAGAAAGCAGAGAATGGCCCAATGCTGATATTCATTTATTGAAAACGATTGCGCATACAATTGCAAATGGATTAAATGCAAACGCTAGTCAAAAGGTTCTTATTGAAGCAAAAGAGAAAGCTGAAGAGAGCAATAAAATAAAGTCGGCGTTTCTAGCCACAATCAACCACGAACTTCGTACACCTCTTCATCATATTCTTGGTTTTAGTGAGTTAATGCGAATGAACAAAATTCCGACAAATGAGATTAGTAATTTTGCTGATAAAATTCACAGGAGTGGAAACCACCTTTTACAGATCATTGAAGATATATTGAACCTAGCATTAGCCGACAGTTCTTTTGTGAAGGTCAGAAAAGAGAGCTTCAAAGGAATGGAAATGTTCCTTCAGCACAAAACTCTTTTAGAAGAACTGGTTCGATCGTCGAATAAGGAAAATCAAATAGAACTTATCTACAAACCGGCCCCAAATCTTGTCAATAAAAAATTTATAGCCGACAATAATAAAATCAACCAAGTCATTGTCAACCTGATCAAAAATGCGGTCAAATTTACGCGTTCAGGACAAATCGAATATCATGCTGATATCAGTAATAACACATTGCTTTTGAAAATAAAGGATACCGGAATCGGAATTCCTTATCACCAACAAAGATTAATTTTCGATTTTTTCAGACAAGGAGACGACAACTCAACGCGCGCTTACAGCGGAATTGGTGTTGGACTAGCAATATCCAAAAGGATTACGAATATCATGGATGGCGAATTATCAGTTCAATCGATCCAAGGAAAAGGAAGTACGTTTACTCTTAGCATCCCGGTAGAAGTTATTTCTTTAGTAAAAGCAGAAACAGCGAACGAACTAAGCCGCCAATAAGAACCTTTGTATTTTTCAGACTCATTTATTTTTATTTCTTTCCCAACAAATATCTTAAATCTGCTAGAAATCCTCTTCAATAATAAAATTTTATTGAACTCACCTAATATACTAATCTTAAAAGAAATATGGCAGACCCCGGATTCTCTGAAAAAGTATCAAGATCACGCATTAAAAGGATAAAATATATTTATTTTATCCTATGAGTCAGCGCATGTAACTTTTGCTTCGTATTAATAAGTATGTAGAGATCATTACACGAATTTAAAATTTATGCTTATAAAAAAACATTATTTACTTTTGAAGAGTATCTTGGAAATGCACGAACTCTTTTTTTTCTCCTTATTACGGTTGGCATACATCCTCAAACCCGATACGATATCGAAGTAACAAGCAACATATTTATTCCCTCTAGCTTAACAATTGAGGCTGGGGACACTGTTGTCTGGACAAGTACTCAAGGCTCGCACAATGTAAATGGGAAACAATCCAGCTATTCATCAAATCCTGAATTTATTGAAAATGATGTAGGAACCGGACGTACCTATTCGCATGTGTTTACAATTGCCTGAAATTACGACTATCATTGTGCCCCCCATCTGGCTTTAGCGATGACTGGAAAAATTATCGTACATGACACTCCGACATCTCAATTGCCACATCTACATATGATTTAAGACATGAGGATAGCGATTTAGTTGTCTATCCAAATCCAAGCATCTTTGGTTGGTATGCAGTCGAACCGAATTGGCTATCATGTTCAACATCTTAAACTCGGACTTTACCTGTTTAAGGTTGAAACAGAATCAGCAATACTAATTCGAAAATTCATCAAAAAATAGAGATATAATAACAAGAGCCGCGCAATTCGCGACTCTTGTTATTATGCTGCTGACTTAGCTTTTACTTCAACCATTTATCTAACCATTGCTTAAACACGCGTTGCCATAGAATACCATTTTGAGCACTACTCACCCAATGACTTTCGTCCGGGAAATAAAGGAACTGAGCGGGAATATCTCTTAATACGGCAGCATTAAAAGCTCCCATACCTTGCGTGTAAGGAATACGATAGTCTTTAGCTCCGTGAATAACCAAAATTGGTGTATCCCACTTTTCGATAAATAAGTGCGGTGAAAATGAATAGGATCTTTGCGCCGCTTTATTCTCTTTATCCCAGTATGGTCCCCCAATGTCCCAGTTTTCAAACCACATTTCTTCGGTGGTCACATACATCTGATCGAAATTAAAAATACCACAATGTGAAATAAAGGCCTTAAATCGTCCTTCATGATGACCAGCCAGATAATTAACGGAAAAACCGCCATAGCTTGCTCCAACAGCCCCTAAACGATCTTCATCAACAAAAGGCTCCTTAGCAACATGGTCAATAGCGGAAAAATAATCCTGAATATTCAAGCCGCCATAGTCTTTACTGATTTGCTCCAACCATTCCATCCCAAACCCGGGTAAGCCACGACGGTTTGGAGCAACAACAATATATCCGTTGGCAGCCATCATCTGAAAATTCCATCGATACGACCAAAACTGGCTAACAGTTCCCTGCGGGCCTCCCTGACAATACAGAATGGCCGGGTACTTTGTATTCGGATCGAAATGAGGCGGGTAGATCACCCAAACCTGCATATCTTTATTATCAACCGTTTTTATCCAACGTTCTTCCACTTTGCCCATTTCCAGTTGATTCAGCAAGCCTTCGTTGACTGATGTTAACGGCTCATCTTCCCCATTAATCGGGTCAACCAGATACAATTCGGCTGGCTGCGACATGGATACTTTTGCAGCCAGTAACCGACCAGTTGGAGTTTCAACAACCGACTGGTAATTGTGCACCCCATCCGTTAGTCGAGTGATTTTTCCATCCGTTAATGTTAATTGATAAATCTCATCGGTGGCATGAATATCGCTGATGAAAAAAATCGTTTCCCCATCATCTGCCCAACTCAAATGACCGGCATTTTGTTCCCATCCTTTTGAATAATTGATCTTTTTTCCAGTCGCTAGGTCCATCACAAACAAACGAGTTTTATCCGACTCATAACCATCGCGTTCCATGCTGGTCCATGCTAATTTTGTTCCATCAGGCGAAAAAACCGGGCTTTTGTCGTATCCTTTATTCTCCTCGGTTAAATTCCTGGTCTCACCTGTTTCCAAATCGTATTGGTACAAATCGGTATTGGTTGAAAGAGAATAAGCTTTGCCCGTTAGCTTTTTGCACGAATAAACGATCTTTCTACCATCAGGGCTCCAAACCACTTGGTCTAAACCATCAAATGGCTTATCGGGAGTATCAAATTTTTCACCTTCCAGAATATCAGTTCCTTTGGTTATTTCACCCACCCCATACTTCGCTAAAAATATATGATTGTATGTATAATCGTGCCATTGGTCCCAATGTCTGTACATCAAATCGTCCTCCATGCGGGCATCAGCTTTCGGGAGATCCGGAAACATGTCATGAATATCTTCGTCCAACTTTACAGCTTTGGCGTAAAAAATATGTTTTTGATCCGGTGCATATTTAAACCCGTTGATTCCTCCGTCAATAGTGCTAATTTGCGTTGGATCGGAACCATCAGGGTTCATTTCCCAAAGTTGAGTTTTACCATTCTCAGCATATAGATAACCTATTTTTTTACCATCAGGTCTCCACTGAGCTCCTGATTCCTTTAAAGCAGTATTAGTGAGTTGCTTTAGTTCGCCACCTGCAACAGGAATCGTATACAGCTCACGGTACGACTTATTTTCCTCAATCTGGTAATAAGTAATATCTAATAAAACAGTCTGCCCATCTGGCGACAACTTCGGGTTGCCAACACGACCAAACGACCACAAAACCTCCGGTGTCATCACATCTGATTTCAACTCCGGTGTTTCCGGCACATATGTTTTCTTTTCTTCTGCCATCGAATTTCGATTTATTCCAAGATAAAATAATACTGTAAGAACAGGCAAAATAACAATTTTCTTCA
The DNA here is from genome assembly GCF_963678245.1 of uncultured Sunxiuqinia sp. Classification (NCBI taxonomy): domain Bacteria; kingdom Pseudomonadati; phylum Bacteroidota; class Bacteroidia; order Marinilabiliales; family Prolixibacteraceae; genus Sunxiuqinia; species uncultured Sunxiuqinia sp. Next base: position 427,366 of record NZ_OY782772.1, on the reverse strand, counting down.
TGGATATGTAAATTTTTCAGTGGCTGGAAAAATACACTTTTGAAAAGAATAATAAAATGATTCCTTAATGCAAATGTCATTTTTCAAAAAAAAAGCACCCGCTTCATAAAGAAACGGATGCAATCATCTTAATCAATTGACGTAATCACCCATCAATATCGATAAGTTCCTTCGTATTCGTAGATTTCTCCTTCATAGTCTTTACCGGTAACTTTGTAGGTTACTGAATCCTGACCAGCTAACTGTAATGCACTTAAATCGAAGGTTACAAAAGCCGACATCCGATAACCAGGTTCATCATCATTGTCATTGTGTCTCAATTCAACTTGAATTGGCTCGTCAGCAGAGGTAAATTCGCCGGGCTCCTTAACCAGATTCACGTAATGTGCTAAACCACTTCCATAATATTCCAACTCAAAGGTTAGCATATTGTTAGCAGCCCAAACATTTTCTACGTGTACCGGATCATTTCCAATGCTATCTTCAGTTTCCTCAGTAATATCAAGAATACCCTTGAATAGAATTTTTTGCACTGAATTAACCCGCACATAATACTCCTTATGCTCATCGTCAACCAACTTATCATCGAGAACCGTAAAATTAACCAAGACACGCGTACTGTCCTCGTCTTCATCCCAATGATAGTAACCATCCAAAGGGAAAAGTTCTTCACCATCATCCATTTTAATTGTATAGCCGGATCCATCAACATCAATAATTCCAAATCCAACCCAATAATTTCCCAGGGAATACCCCTCATCATCATTCATGTCGCAACTAAACACCAAAAGTGCCAAAATGGCAACTAAGCTAAAATTTAAAAGCTTTTTCATTTTTCCTCTCCTTTTTCAAAATTTAATTGTTCGATTACTAGATAAATACTTGAACCTTTTGGTTGCGTTAGATGTAAAAAAAATACTTGAATCTGATAAAACTTATATAATTTAGAATGGCACGATTATTGACATTCACATATCTATATATTTAAATTAATTGTAGATTTAAATAAGAAACTCAAAAATTGTAAGGAACTACAACAATAATACGTCTAATAAAAAAATAGAAAACAGATGAATAGAAATAGAAACAAAATGAAAAAGCTGGTAGTTGTAATCGCATTAGCCGCAATTACAACGGTAGGCTGTGCGGCAGAACCCCGCGACAAAAACAAAGGAACAGGAATTGAGAAAGCTTCGAGCCTATCGCAAAATGATGATGGTGAAACAAGTTTAATTGGAAAAGACCAATTTGTCAAGAAAGTATGGAACTACGAAGAATCACCCGAGGAATGGAAATTCCTTGGAGACAAACCCGTGATTATTGATTTTTACGCGGATTGGTGCGGTCCATGTAAAATTGCATCACCAATTTTGGAAGAGATTTCGAATGAATATGCCGGAGAAGTAAAAGTATATAAAATTGATACTCAAAAGGAACGGGAACTGGCAGGAGTATTTGGAATTAAAAGCATCCCCGCTTTTTTATACATTCCGGTAAAAGGTAAACCGGTCATGATGGCAGGGATTGGAAGAACAAAAGAAGACACGAAAAAAATGTTTGTTGATAACATTAATAAATATCTTCTTTCTGAGGAATAATACTCAACACCTACATATTAATGAAAGCAGCCTCTTGGTTGCTTTTTTTTGCTTATACAATGGTTATCTGTTCACATTAGTTAAAGTCCTTCTGCTATAGTTAACCGAAAAGGCTTAATTTTACGGGCTTATAATTTGAATTGATGACAATAAAAACACACAATACAACTTATGACTTAATTGTAATAGGAGCAGGTCCGGCAGGACTCATTGCAGCAGGACGAGCAGCCGAATTAGGAGCCAAAGTGCTTGTCATCGAGAAAATGAAATCGGCAGGGCGTAAGCTTCTGATTACAGGTAAAGGGCGATGTAACATTAGTAACGATGCCTATCAATCAAGCTATTTCAAGAATATTTTTCCAAACGGCAAATATCTCAAATCAGCATTTGGCGCTTTTTTTTCCAAAGAAATTATTAATCTACTAAACAGCGAAGGCGTAGAAACCACAGTTGAGCGGGGAGGTCGCATCTTTCCGACCAGCAACAGTGCTTTGGAAGTGCTTAATGCTTTAATGAATTGGGTGAAAAAACGTCAGGTCGAAATAATCTATTCATCGAAAGTAGAAAAAATAACGACTGAAAAGGACGCAATTACGGGAGTATCTATTATCAGAAAAGGAGAAGTCGAAATCATTTATGGGACGGCTGTCATCATTTGTACCGGAGGCAAATCCTATCCAGCAACAGGCTCAACAGGAGATGGTTACGAACTGGCCCGCCAGCTTAGACATTCTATTCAACCTACACGCCCGGCTTTGGTTCCGCTAGTTACCTCAGGAAGTTTAGCTGCGAATTTACAAGGCTTAAGCCTGAAAAATGTAAACGCCAGTGTTTGGGTCAACAATAAAAAAGTGAAGGATGAATTTGGTGAAATGCTCTTTACGCATTACGGCTTGACAGGACCAATTATTTTAACGCTGAGCCGCTTGGTTGTTGATGAGATAGATAAAAAAAACAACGTTCGAATTACAATCGACCTAAAACCTGCAATGGACGAAAACAAGCTCGATGCCCGATTAATTCGTGATTTGGCTTCAAATGGAAAAAAACAAATCGAAAATATTTTTAAAGAGTGGCTTCCCTCTAAAATGATCCCGGTCTTTCTCAATTACCTAAAACTCGATGGTAAAAAACAAGGGCATCAGATGAATTCGAAAGAACGACGAAAAATAATGCTTTTGATGAAAAACCTGCCTTTTGAAGTAGTTGACTACCGAGGATACAATGAGGCAATTATTACAGCAGGAGGAGTTCGCACATCCGAAATTGATGGCAAGACGATGCAGTCGAAACTCATCAAAAACTTATTTTTTGCTGGCGAGGTGATGGATCTGGATGCCAATACCGGTGGCTATAATTTACAAATTGCCTATTCTACGGCCTGGCTAGCAGCCAGTTCTTTCGTAAAATTAGCTCAATTAGAACATGCTCAAAATTAATCATTATCATGCTACTAAAAGAAGCCTGTATCAGAAGCTATGCCGAAGCCCTATTCGCTCAAAAAGCAGGAGCTGATCGTATTGAATTATGCGAAAACCTAGCGATGGGAGGAACGACACCATCATTCGGAGCGATCAAAACCTGTGTGGAACAGCTGACCATTCCAACCTTTGTAATGATTCGTCCGCGAGGTGGTGACTTCAGATACACGCAAGCAGAGCTTGAAATTATGAAAACTGATATTGACATTTGCAAGCAACTCAATGTTCCGGCTGTCGTGTTTGGTCTGCTCACAAAAGAGGGTGAAATTGATGAGTTGAATACAAAAATGCTTATTGAGCGTGCCCGCCCCATGCAGGTTACTTTTCACAAGGCATTTGATGACGTACGCGATCCGTTAAAAGGTATTGAAAGCTTAATACAACTTGGAGTAGACCGGATTCTGACTTCAGGTACCAAATCAACGGCCATAGAAGGTGCCCCCATCTTAAATCAACTGATTGAAAAGGCAAATGGAAGAATCACCATCGTTGCGGCCGGGAAAATCACTAAAGACAACCTGTTTTCGTTGAACCAGTTGATTCATACGAATGAATTTCACGGGAAGAAAATTGTCTAATCTGAAGATTCCTTTTTTTATTAACTGAAACAGCACAACTATTTAGAACGTAATCGTTTCAGTATCGGCTTTAACCCGTCTGCCTGCAGACTAACAATCAGTTAATTCAATTCTGTTTTCATTTTACCTTCTTCTGAATTGAACCTTCTTATTTTCGCGTGTACTGTAGAAAAACACACTAATTACAAGCAATATGTTATTCGACAGGAAGAAATATTTGTGGCTAACTTTTGCCCTCCTTTTACTAACTTTAGCTTACGTTCTCATGAGCGGACCGGATAGTCATCAACCCGATAAATTTGATGAACACATTTTCAGTTTTCGAAGAATCACTCTGGCCCCGTTAATTATTATTGGAACGTACTTGAGTTTAATTCTTCTGATTTTAAAACAACCGAAAAAAAGATGTTCGGAAGAGAAAAGAAAATAAAAAGCAACGAAAAGTTGATGCAGCGCATCCGACACGGCGACCAGGAAGCGTTCAACGAACTCTATGAGCGCTACAAAGACCGCCTTTACTATTATTTCTTTCGCATGTTGAATTCCGAGTCGCAAGCGAACGATTTTTTACAAGATCTGTTTTTGAAAATTATTGAAAAACCGGGACGTTTTAATCCTGCTTACCCATTTAAAACCTGGGTATTTTCGGTGGCATATAACCTTTGTAAAAATGAATACCGCCGTAGGGAAGTTCGTAAGGAAATTTATCACGGTGACAGTCATGTAAACCCAGTTTTACCAGAGTCAATTACGGAAGAAGAATTAGTCAACTCAATTTTCAAAAGTCTGGATTCGCTAAGCCCAGAGCATCGATCGGTATTTATTATGCACTACCGCGAGGGATTTCCGATAAAAGAAATCGCAGGCATGCTTGAAACAGCACCTGGAACTGTTAAGTCGAGGCTTTTTTACACGCGAAAGTATTTAGCTGAAAAGTTTCAGCACTTAAAAGGTGAAATTGAATTTTAAATCCAAAAGCAATGAGTGAAAAACACATAGAAGAACTGATTCGGCGAGATCATATTGGTGAACCTTCACCCAAAGTAAGGCATCGCATTAATTATATTTTCATGTTGGAATCAATCCGAAGTAAAGTCAGACAAAATTCATTCGGCGGTTTCTTCGGATGGGTATTTTCCTTGCAAGGACTTAGAGCCAAAGCTGTCGTAGCCTCTGTACTTTTTGCCTTCGTAATGATCAAACCAGAGCTTAAATCAACCAATGGAACTTCTCCACTAATTGACTCCACACAAGTTCAACAAAATTTAATTTTGGATTCTACCTTATTTCATACTGATTCCAAATCAGCAACCGATCGCGTCCTTTAATCACAAATAAAGCTTACATATTACAAAAAGCTCACCTTTTCAATAAGGCGAGCTTTTTGTTTTTCAGGGACATGTTATTTTAACTCTTACTAATTTTCCAACAAAGCCAAGTACCCCGCCAATTTGTCCTTCATATCGTGCGATGATGCTAATTGATTTACCTCAGCTCTACCTACTAAAGTCTGATATAAATAAAGTTTCAATTGCAGGTCGCGCGATAAACCGACACACTTCGGGGCCTCCATATTTAGATAATAATTGATCCATTCTTCCAGGTTTGTAGCCTGCTTTTTTAGGTCTGACTCACCAGCTTGCTTCTCCCCGATTCTAAAGTATAGTTCGTTCATTAAAACGGAGTAATAATCCAACGTCCAATTTCGAAACGGAACAATCTCCCGAGCTTTATTGATTACTTCAAATGCTTCCTCATTTCTATTCTCGTTAACCAAAGCTTGAGCCAGTCGATAAAAAGAAAGTCTAATCTGTGCCGAGGAAAACAATCGTCGGTGGTGCCAGTCGAAATACACGTCAGCGTCTTCCATGTTTTGCCAATTACATTTCTTCATCAAGTTGGCATACAAGCGATCAGTATCTACACTTCCGGTATCAATTACTGAATTACTTTTCTGGTAGTCAGGCACCAATCGGTACACCAATCCCTCATAACTCAGGTGATCCTGCAATCCGTATTCCACAGCATCGGAAATCGAAGTAAAACAAATGGGACGCTCAGCAGCATTCGAACTCAAAATATCCCAGAAGGCCAGCTCATTTCGCATGAGGTATTTCTTGTCGGTTTTAACTGAAATCTTGTTATTGCCCACAGGCAAATACATTTCTGAAACGGGAATGAAATTAACCCGCTCGCCCGACTGTAAACTAACCTTGGTTTGAGCACTGTCGTTTGCCACAAAATCCAGCACCTTACTAATAGCCTGCTCTTTGCTGATTCGCGGAACAATTGGCAAATAATCAACTTCACCTTTGCTATACTTTCCCAAAGGGATAGTCAACTTCACACCTTCATTATCGTAAATTTTGTGATGAATTTGTTTCATGTACCAACCGGCATTTAAATAGGGCATGACCACTATGCGAACATCCTGCCGAATCCCTTCCACTTCCTGACAATACCACAACGGATAGGTGTCATTGTCGGCATGTGTAAACAAAATGGCATTGGGCTCGCAACACTCCAGGTAATTCCGAGCCAAATCGCGAGCTGTGTACCTACCCGAACGATCGTGATCATCGTAGTTTTGTTGCAACAAAATTCCCGGGCCGGCAGCCATTGTAATCACACCAACTATAACCAAAGCAGAATTAGTTCGAAATCTTCCTTTCAAAAAAACGAAAAAGGCGAATGCGCCTACTCCTGCCCACATGCTGAATACGAAAAAAGACCCCACATAGACGTAGTCACGCTCACGCGGTGTGATCGGAATTTCATTGAGGTAAACAACCAAGCCAATGCTCATGATACCAAAGAGTAAGATCATTTCCAGAAAGGTCTGTTTATCTTTTCGATAATGAAAAAACAGCCCCACCAAGCCCAACAACAAAGGCAGAAAGAAGTAGCTGTTGTGTGCTTTGTTTTGCTGAAGCTCTTTCGGATAAGTTGATAAATCTCCCAATCGAGCCTGATCAATCCAGGATATACCGGATTGCCAGTTGCCATTCACGACACCGCCAAAACCCTGAATATCGTTTTGCCGACCAACAAAGTTCCACATCAGGTAGCGCCAATACATATGTCCAAATTGGTAGCGCCAAAAATACTGCCAATTCTCCATAAATGTTGGTATTGTCGTTTGCTTTGCCTCACCCGACTTGGTTCGAATATGTACTTTCTTTCCTTTTAAATCAACCCATTTGGCATACTGCTTTAAATGCTGCTCTTCTCTACTATTCATCCGTGGAAAAAAACTCGTTGTTCCTGCTTCGTACTCAATATCCGGATTTAACTTAATCGGATAATACTGTTCTCCATCGTATTCATAGCTGGTTCGGTCAGTATACGACCGGATAACTGAGCCGTATGTTGCGCCATATAGAATGGGGCGGCTACCATAATTTTCACGATTCAGGTAATTAATTAGTTCAAACGTAGTTTCAGGATTTCCCTGATCAACTGGTAGATTGGCGGCAGAACGAATAAAAGGAACAAAATACGAGGTATAGCCAACCATTAAAAACACCAGGCACAGTAAGCCCAGATTGCGCCTGACCCTTTGTTTTTGATGTGTATAAAAAAGGCCAGCAGACAAGGCTGCAGCCAGCAGAATTACATAAACATAAAAACCACTATTCACCTGAAAACCAAGTTGGTTTACTGCAAAAAGCTCGACCGGACCAGCCAATGAAAAAATGCCAGGAATAAAAACCTTCATGAGAATGATGATGAACAAACCAGAGCCTGCCAAAACTAAGAATATCCCTTTTAGCGAGGAACGATACTTTTTAAAATAGATGGTTAATGCCACTGTTGGTAACACCAGCAAATTGAGCAAGTGTACGCCAATGGACAAGCCTGTGAAAAAGAAAATCAGCAAAATCCAACGATTCGCATTTGGCTGGTCGGCTTCGCGTTCCCAGCGTGTGACAGCCCATAAAACTAAAGCTACAAATAAGGATGACAAAGCATAAACTTCGGCTTCAACCGCCGAAAACCAAAAGGAATCGGTAAAAGCAAATATTAAGGCACCAACTGCCGAAGCCAATAAAACTGCCGCGCGATTTTCTGGAGTAAACTTCTCCATCAGCCAAGCTGAAATCCAAAATAACAGCATCACTGTTCCAGCACTTGATAAGGCAGAAACCCAATTAATCAGCAAGGCTACTCGCTCCACATCTCCAAAACTGAACAGCGAAAACACCCGCCCCAAAAGCAAAAATAAAGGTGCTCCCGGCGCATGGCAAATCTCAAGCTTATAGGCCGAGACCAAAAATTCGCCACAGTCCCACAAACTCAAGGTGGGTTCAATGGTCAAACCGTAAACAAGAAGTGAAAAAAGGAAAATAATCCATCCGAAGAGCGTCTTCGATTTTTGATAATTCATGCTGTCTGTTTTCCTACTGATACACGCCAACTGGCAAAGGTTCAAAATCAAAAAAAATTACATTGTTAATTCCTCTCAAAAACACTTTTATCCAAAATTAAAACCATGTAATTTTTTGAATAAAAAAATAGAATATTGTTGGGTTTTGGTTTAAGTTTTATTTGTTTTGATCTTTGCAAAAGAATAATAAAGGAGAAAATGATGAATGACAAATTAAAATTCAAAGCGTTTCGGATCGAAGAAGAAAATGGAAACTACATGGGTTCAATTCAGGAAATGCCTTTTGAACCTTTAAATAAGGATGAAATACGCGTAAAGGTACAATACAGCTCGCTGAATTATAAAGATGCACTTTCAGCATCCGGGAATAAAGGAGTAACCAGAAATTACCCCCATACCCCTGGAATTGATGCTGTTGGAACAATTTCTGATTCGGACAACGCTTCTTTCAAAGCAGGTGATCAAGTAATTGTTACCAGTTATGACTTGGGCATGAATACTGATGGTGGATTTGGTGAGTATATTCAAGTTCCCTCGGATTGGGCAGTAAAGCTACCCCAGAACCTATCGATGAAAGAGGCAATGATATATGGAACAGCCGGTTTAACAGCTGGCATGTCAGTACATCGTCTTACTGAATTAGTTAAACCTGAAGATGGAAAGATTATTGTTTCGGGTGCTACCGGAGGTGTCGGAGCATTAAGTGTATCGATTTTGAGTAAATTAGATTATGAGGTGGTCGCCATTACCGGAAAGGAGAATGAACGAGACTATTTACACAAATTAGGAGCAAAAGAAGTAATCCTGCGACAGGAGTTTGAGAACTTAGATCGGAAACCGTTATTGAAACCCATATATGCCGGGGGAATTGATACCGTAGGCGGAGTGATATTGGAAAACATCATTAAGTTGACAAAACCGATGGGAGCAGTAACCTGTTGTGGCAACGTGGCCTCACCCAAATTAGAATTGACCGTTTTCCCTTTTATTCTGCGAGGCGTCACCCTCGTAGGCATCGATTCGCAGAATTACCCAATGGAATACAGAGAGATTGTCTGGAAAAAGCTTGCACAAGACTGGATACCAGCACAATTAGCTGACACAAGTACTGAAATAACGCTTGACGATCTGCAGGAGAAAATCAAGTTGATGCTCGAAGGAAAATTGAAAGGAAGAACAATCTTGAAAATTGACAAATAACATCCACTGCAAACACGACTTGATTATAGCGAAAACATGTGCAGCTATTCAAATAGCTAATCAAAATGCATATTAATTATTTCAAAGATATTGCATGACTGAAATATCTTTAACCCGAATCAACAAATACTTAAGCGAAGTTGGATACTGCTCCCGCCGGGCAGCTGACAAGCTGATTGAAGAGGGTCGGATTACAATTAATGGGAAAGTCCCGGAAATGGGAACAAAAGTTTCTGTCACAGATGAAGTACGCGTTAATGGCAAATTGATTTCGGAGTCAACTGATTCTCCAGTTTACATCGCCCTTAATAAGCCGGTGGGTATTGTTTGTACAACCGATACCAGGGTAGAAAAAAATAACATTATTGACTACATCAACTACCCCAAACGCATTTTCCCGATCGGACGATTAGACAAGCCTAGCCAAGGTCTAATCTTATTGACTAATGATGGTGATATCGTCAATAAAATTTTACGAGCGCGTAATCATCATGAAAAGGAATATCTGGTAGTTGTTGACAAACCAGTTACCAAAGATTTTATTAAACAGATGAGCAACGGGGTTCCTATTCTTGACACAATAACCCGCAAATGTTTTGTGGAAAAAACGGGTAAGTTTTCGTTCCGCATTATTCTCACTCAGGGACTAAATCGGCAAATTCGCCGGATGTGCGAATACCTGGGATTTAATGTCACCGAACTTCAGCGAATTCGGATTATGAATATTAAGTTGGATACACCCGTTGGAAAATGGCGCTATTTAACAAACAACGAGTTAAAAGAAATCAATCGACTGGTCGCAGATTCGTCTAAAACCCATAAAGGTGAAACGCCGGATAGCGGTTCGAAAAGTCACAACTAGATAACACGCTAAGGAACTTTAACCTGAAATTATAAATCAAACAAATAAAATTGTAACTTTAACCGCAATTTCAGATGAAAAATTGAGGTTCGAAAGACTATTTCAAGTTGCTTCGCTTTTAGACCGAAGCCCTTTGGATGATCCTAATTTTTAGAACTTCTGAAATAATCCGTGTTATTACTGTAACAAAAGGAAAATAACACAGTAAAAGGTGAACGAGGTTTTGCTAAAGTAAAACTTAAAAAATAGTAACATTTATAATTGGAGAATTTTAATTTATGGGTAGATCTCAAGAAACATTTAACAAAAAAGAAGTACGGAATAAAAAAGAAAAGAAGAGAAAAGAAAAAGAGAAAAAACGCTTAGCTAGAAAGGACGGCGATAAGTCGAACAGTCTAGACGACATGATCGCCTACGTTGATGCGAATGGCAATATTACCGATACTCCACCCGATCCGACACAAAAAGAAGAAATCAACATCGAAGACATCGAAGTTAGTGTTCCTAAAGCTGATCCGAATGCAAAAGAAGATCCGGTAAGAAAAGGAACTGTTTCATTTTTTAACGACTCCAAAGGGTATGGTTTCATTCGTGATTCTGAAACCAAGGAAAGTGTGTTTGTACACATCAACAATGTAGAGGGCGAAATTAAAGAAGGAAACCTTGTTAGCTTTGAAGTCGAAATGGGTCAAAAAGGACCGACAGCTGTAAAAGTTAAACAAATAAAATAAAGAGATTCTGCTCTATTTTATTGGGAAAGAGCAACTCCTGAAAATATATAGAAAAAGGCTTTCTTTTTTTTTAGAAAGCCTTTTTCTATTGGATAGAATTACTTATTCCAGTTCCTTCAGCTTGATATTTTTCCAAGCTACCTAAAATGGGCCGCGCTGCCCTACATCATGGACCTGCAACCCGATAAATCCTTCCGGATGAGATTCAAATTTCTCTTTGTCAACCAAGTCTGAAATTTGTTCTCCATTAATCCATATTTGAATTCTTGCTCCATTTGCAACAATCCGATAGGTATTCCATGCTCCGTCTCTAAACGTTTTATGAGGGATTAGTTCTTTTTTGGGAGTCATCCAACCACCACAAGCTTCACCATAAATATAGCCGGCCTCTGCTCCTTTTTCGCCACTGGCTTCAATTTCAACCTGCGGACCATTAAACCGACCAAACTTCTCGTCTCCTTGGGGTTCTTTTGTCGTTGAACGGATTTGAACGCCGGAATTCAATTCATTATCCAATAATTTCACATCGAATTCCAATTCAAAATTGCCATAGTCCTTTTACGTACATAGAAATGAATTGGGACTATCTTTAGCTGTTGTTCCAACGATCATACCGTCTTCAACAGTACAGGTTGCCTGACCATTTCTGGGGATTCAGCCATCAAGATTTAATGGCTGAATTTTTAGTGTATTAAAGCTGCAAGACTATACAAAAAACCCTCAGAAACTAAAATTGTTTTAAACAAGAGAGGCTTTCCAATTTGGAAAGCCTCTCTTGCCATTTCGTGTATTTTATAATTTATGCTTTGCAAATATAGTTCGCAATCCAATCGCCAACTTCCGAGGTTTTGAAAGCTTTACCTTCAGCAATATCCTCGGTAACAACTTTTTCAGCCAACGAGGCGTTAACTGCATCGCGAATCAATTTTCCTTCATCCATAAGGTTGAAAGCATATTCAAACATCATCGCCGCAGAAAGGATGGTTGCAATGGGATTTGCAATGTCTTTCCCGGCCGCTTGTGGGTACGAACCATGAATAGGTTCAAATACTGAAGTATAGATTCCTATAGATGCAGATGGGAGCAAACCAAGAGAGCCGGTAATTACGCTGGCTTCGTCTGTCAAAATATCACCGAACATGTTTTCAGTAACCATCACATCAAAGTTTTTAGGCCATTGAATGATCTGCATGGCAGCATTGTCAACAAACATGTATTCGGTTTTTACATCCGGATAGTTGGGTGACATTTCCTGGGCAACCTCGCGCCACAAACGTGAGCTTTCCAGTACATTGGCTTTATCTACAACAGTCAACTTTTTGTTGCGTTTCAAAGCAAACTCATAGCCTAATTTCAAAATCCGTTCAATTTCAGCACGAGTATAAGTACAGGTATCAAAAGCTGTGTTTCCATCATCTTTACGGCCCTTGTCACCAAAATAAATACCTCCGGTCAACTCGCGAATAGCCACAAAATCGGCTCCTTCAACCAACTCGCGACGAAGCGGCGATTTGTGCAATAGCGACTCGAAAGTTTCAACCGGCCGAATATTGGCATACAAACCCAGTTTTTTACGCATCAATAACAAGCCTTGCTCCGGACGTACCGTCGCTTTTGGGTTATTATCATACTTTGGATCACCAATCGCTCCGAACAGCACAGCGTCAGATTTCATACACAATTCGTGTGTGTCATCAGGATAAGGCTCACCGACTTTATCAATGGCCGTTGCTCCTGTTAAAGCGTATTTGTATTCTAATTCGTGATTAAATTTTACTGCAACGGCTTTCACCGCTTTCATGGCCTGCTCTGTTATTTCAGGACCGATTCCGTCTCCAGGGAGAACCGCAAGATTTAATTTCATTTTTGTTTATTCTGTTAATTATTCCTATTTATACCAGATCTGATAACTGATATCATTCGTTCATTTTCAACCATTTTTGAGTTATGACATCCTACTTTTTGACATACTCCAACACAATGCTGATAGGAGTTATCTTTGGTCGTAAAAAGTGTCAACATATGATTGTGGCATATGTAACAGCTTGAATAAATTGGAATTTTCGCATTGCATTCCGGGCAAAACATTTCAAGCAGATCACCATTTTTGAATGTGATATCAATACTCATTTTGGAGTAATCTCCAAATTTAGGGCTTAAAACTAAAAAGCCTTCATCTCCCCCATTTCTTATCACCTTAATTTTAATTCCAGGGTGGTCACTAAATTTACTGTTTTCATCAAGGAGCGAATGTCCATTCGGACAGTAGCATTTTTCAATAATAACAGTTTCTTTAATGTTAGCTGATTGTCTTCGTGGACGAAAGAATTTGTTTTTGGGAAAATGGATCTTCCCTTGCTTGGTGAATCTGGTCATGGGGCTTATCTTTTAAGTGTTCGTATGTTCCAATAAATTCAGCATACGAGTTGTAGCTTTAATAGCTGCTGCCGTTTGATCAGAATCCAGCCCCCGGGTTTTAAACTCCCGATCAAGCTGCCAGATAATTACCGATTCTACTAATGCGTCAGTTTTTCCTCCCGGAGGAATTGTAACACTGTAATCCAATAATTTTGGGAACGGCTTTTTCAACCGACGATAGATGTTTTTCAATGCATTCATAAAAGCATCGTACTGACCATCTCCCGACGCAGTTGATTCGTATGTTTTTCCATCAATCTGTATGCTGAGCGTTGCTGAGGGCTTTAAACCCATGGCGTGCGACAGCGAATAATTATTGATGAGAATCTTTTGTTCTAAACTCTCTTGAAGAACGTCAGCAACAATATACGGTAAATCTTCGGCAGTTACGGTTTCCTTTTTATCGCCAAGGTCAATAATCCGGTTCGTGACCATTTTTAAGGCCTCAGTCGACAATTCAATGCCCATGTCTTCTAGGTTTGCTTTAATGTTAGCTTTTCCTGAAGTTTTCCCAAGAGCGTATGATCGGGTACGTCCGAATCGTTCCGGCAACAAATCATTGAAGTATAAATTATTCTTGTTATCACCGTCGGCATGCACTCCACTACACTGGGTAAATACAAACTCCCCGATTAGGGGTTTATTGGTTGGGATTCTGATTCCTGAAAAAGTTTCTACCAGTTTTGAAACCCGATTTAACATGCTCTCGTTCACCTTCGTTTCCATCTTCAGATGATCTTTGATTGTTGCAATCACACTTGAAAGAGGTGCATTTCCTGCTCGCTCTCCCAGCCCGTTTACGGTTGTGTGTACACAGCGAATACCAGCTTTAATCGCATGAAAAACATTGGCAATTGCCAAGTCATAATCGTTGTGTGCATGAAAATCAAAGTCAACATCGGGGAACGATTCAATCATTTCCTTACAATACACGTATGTTTCATCCGGATCTAAAATCCCAAGGGTATCCGGCAACATAATGCGCTGAATTTTCATTTCTTTCAACTGCCCAAGCATGAAGTGCACATAATCTTTGGAGTTTCTCATTCCATTTGACCAGTCCTCCAAATAAACATTTACTGCAATACCCAATTCGTCAGCGTAATCTACCGATTTTTGAATATCTGCAATATGTTCTTCCGGTGTCTTTCTCAGCTGTTGGCTGACATGTTTGTATGATCCTTTACACAGTAGATTAATCACCTTTCCCCCTGCCCTGTCAATCCAGTCCAGTGAGATTTTCCCATCTACAAAACCCAAAATCTCAACGCGATTAAGATAGCCGAGTTGACTTGCCCAAACCATAACTCGACGGGCTGCTTCAAATTCGCCTTCAGAAACACGAGCTGACGCAATTTCAATACGATCAACTTTTACACTTTCCAACAGCACTTTGGCGACACTTAACTTTTCAGTATCCGTGAACGACACCCCCGAGGTCTGTTCTCCATCCCTCAAGGTTGTGTCCATTATACTAAGTTCCTGGTCTTTTACTTCAACCATTTTTCCCGTCATTACGCGTTTATTTATTTTCAAATGCTTCGATATCTTCTTTCGAGTCAACAAGAAAATCTATATCATCCAATCCATTTTGCAAACAATGTTTTTTATATGGATTTATTTCAAATTCTTCAGCCTCCCCGGTAGCCAGCAGGGTAAATTTTTGCTTTTCCAAATCCACTTCAAATTCGGTAGATGGGTCACTTTCAATTGCTTTAAATATTTTCGCCAGAAAAGCCGGAGTAACAACAACCGGCAACAGCCCGTTATTCAGAGCATTCCCCTTAAAAATATCAGCAAAAAAGCTGGAAACAACTACCCGAAAACCAAAATCATAAATTGCCCACGCAGCATGCTCACGGCTCGATCCGCTTCCGAAGTTTTTACCTCCAACTAATATTTTTCCGGTGTACTTACTATCGTTCAACGGAAAGTCAGTTATCGGCTGATTTGACTTGTCGTATCGCCAATCGCGAAAAAGATTATCACCAAATCCTTTACGCTCCACAGCTTTCAAAAATCGCGCTGGTATTATTTGGTCGGTGTCCACATTCTCCACAGGCAATGGAACTGCCGTAGAAGTTAATGTTACAAATTTATCGTATGCCATTTTATTTTCTGAATTTTAAAATTAATGAAAGTCCACTTTCGATTACATCAATTCGCGTGGGTCTGTTATTACTCCGGTTACTGCAACGGCAGCAGCAGTCAATGGACTGGCCAACATTGTTCGGGCACCCGGCCCCTGACGGCCTTCAAAATTTCGGTTTGACGTAGATACCGCGTATTTTCCTTCCGGAATTTTATCATCATTCATTGCCAAACATGCAGAACATCCAGGCTGACGAAGTGCCATCCCAGCATCCTCAAAAATCTTATCCAACCCCTCTGAAAGAATTTGTTTTTCAACTGCTTTTGATCCCGGAACCAACCAAACATTTACATCATCGGCTTTTCTCTTCCCTTTTACGAATTCAGCAAAAGCTCTAAAATCTTCAATACGACCATTGGTACAACTCCCAAGGAATACATAGTCAACCTTCTTGCCTGTCATCGCATCTCCCGGTTGGTAATCCATGTACCTCAACGACTTCAGGAAAGTTGTTTTATCTGTTCCTTCCATCTTGCTACCAGTAGGAATTGACTGAGTAATTCCGATTCCCATTCCCGGATTTGTTCCATAAGTTATCATAGGCTCAATGTCTGCCGCATCAAAATGATACTCAGTATCAAATTTTGCTCCCTCATCAGACTTCAACGCTTTCCAATAGGCAAGCGTTTTATCCCATTCTTCTCCCTTTGGAGCGAACTCACGTCCTCTTACATATTCGAATGTCGTTTCGTCCGGAGCAATCATTCCTCCACGAGCACCACATTCAATACTCAAATTACAAAGAGTCATCCGCGCTTCCATACTCAGGCTGGTAATTGCTGACCCTGCATATTCAATAAAATGGCCTGTTCCTCCACTAGTAGAAATTTGCGAGATAATGTAAAGTGCGATATCTTTTGACGTCACACCTTTACTCAGTTCACCATCAACAGTAATACGCATTTTCTTTGGCTTTGGCTGCATAATACACTGACTGGCCAACACCATTTCTACCTCACTGGTACCTATTCCAAAAGCGATAGCTCCAAACGCTCCGTGAGTAGACGTATGGCTATCTCCACAAACAATGGTCATTCCAGGTTGTGTTAAGCCCATTTCAGGCCCGATGATGTGCACCACACCGTGTCCTTCGCTTCCTAGACCATGATGAGTTATACCATGCTTTTCGCAGTTACTTTTCAGCATGTCTACCTGGTTACGCGAAAGTTCGTCCTTGATACTCAACTCCTGATCAATTGTTGGTACATTATGATCTGGTGTTGCTGTAGTTTGGTCTGGACGAAACACTTTCAACCCTCTATTTTTCAAGCCCAAAAATGCAACCGGGCTGGTCACTTCATGAATAAAATGACGATCAATATACAATACATTTGGGCCACCTTCTACTTGCTTCACTACGTGAGCATCCCAAATTTTGTCGAATAAAGTTTTTGCTTCCAATTTATTATCGTTTTTATTAAATTATTCTTAATTACTTAACCGGAATCTTATTTACGGCATCAATAAAGGCCTCAACCGATGCTGTGATAATATCCGTATGAGCTCCGAATCCGAAGAATTTCACGCCATCAAAGTCCAATTCCATATGCACCTTACCAACGTCGTCACTTCCACGAGTAATGGCCTGAATTAAAAACTCTTCCAAGCTTACCTGACGACGAATAATCTGCTTCACTGCATTGATCGCTGCATCAACAGGGCCGTTACCCGAAGCCGTTGCATCAAACATTTCTCCGGCAACGTTTATTCGAACGGAGGCCATTGGTAACAATGACTTCCCGGTTACCACTTGCAAGAACTCCAGTTTTACGCGACGTTCCTTTTGCTCGGCATCTCCTACCAATAAAGCAACATCATCATCCCGGATGTCTTTTTTCTTATCGGCCAACTCAAGAAATTTCTCATAAACGTCTTCCAACTTCTCTTTGGTCAACTCATAGCCCATCACTTCCAAACGGTGCTTCAATGCAGCACGTCCACTTCGGGCAGTCAGCACAATCGATGATTCATTAATACCGACATCTTTGGGATCAATTATTTCATAATTCTCACGATTCTTCAATACGCCATCCTGATGAATACCCGACGAGTGCGCAAATGCATTACGCCCCACAATCGCCTTGTTTGGCTGCACCGGCATGTTCATCAGGTTTGAAACCAATCGGCTGGTTTTATAGATATTTTTGGTATTGATATTTGTATCAAGACCCAACACCTGATAACGGCTCTTTAAGGTCATCACCACCTCTTCCAACGATGTATTTCCGGCACGCTCCCCAATTCCATTAATCGTTACCTCAGCCTGACGGGCTCCATTTATAACTCCGGCTATTGTATTGGCGGTTGCCATTCCCAAATCGTTATGACAGTGAGTTGATAGAATTGCATTCTCAACACCACGAACATTGTCGATCAGGTATTTGATTTTTTCTCCAAATTCATAGGGCATGGTATAACCTGTTGTATCAGGAATATTAACAACCGTCGCACCAGCTTTAATAACTGCTTCAACTACTTTAGCCAAATATTCGTTATCCGAACGACCGGCATCCTCAGCATAAAACTCCACGTCCTCAACATACTTTTTAGCGTATTTGACTGCAGCAACAGCACGTTCAAGAATTTTTTCAGGTGTTGAATTGAGTTTATGGTAGATATGGTAAGGTGATGTTCCAATTCCGGTATGAATCCGTCCTTTTTTTGCATATTTGAGGGATTCAGCGGCAACGTCAATGTCTTTTTCTACTGCGCGGGTAAGGGCACAAATCGTTGGCCAGGTTACCGCTTTTGAAATTTCGACTACTGATTCAAAGTCGCCAGGACTTGAAATTGGAAATCCAGCCTCGATTACATCGACACCCAATTCTTCCAAAGCTTTGGCCACTTCAATCTTCTCAACCGTGTTTAACTGACACCCGGGAACTTGTTCCCCGTCTCTCAAAGTAGTGTCAAAAATGTACAATCTGTCGCTCATGATGAAATGATTTATTTATAATCTGTTACTATTGTTTACGCCACAAAAAAAGCCACTCTCTTTTGAGAATGGCTTTATGTCTATTTTTTATTATTAGTTACTCCATACCATTCTCATTACCGCATCCATAGTAGAATACCGAGTAGAATACCGAGAATAGAAATAGAGCTAATGAGTGTCATTTGTTCAATGATTTCCTGCAAATATGACAATTTAATTTTAAACTGAAAATTTAAACGGCATTTATTTTACGATTCTTAATAAAAAGATTTGTTTATCTGTTTTAGAATCAAAAATGATTGTTCTTCTTTTCCGTTTTATATCACGCACCCCCCAAAGACCAAAAGTTTTTTTTTGCAACTACTCGCCTTTTCTTGTAACATTTCTTATTAGCTTGCATCAAAGGGGCAAAACAAAAACATAAAAGATTATGGAAGACTTGATGTTAGCACTTATTTGGCTTGGTTTTTTTGCTAGTATTTTCTTTGGATGGTATTACTTCCTGCAGGCTCGAAATAAAGAACGAATGGGTCTGATTGAACGGGACAAAGATGTTTCTGAAATTTATGCAAAACGTGAATTTCGATTTCGGTTCCCTTGGTTAAAACTGGGGATGCTAATCACCGGAGTTGGTTTTGGTTTTACATTGATAGTACTAATGATGATGAACCCGATGCTGGAACAATTCCTAAAGCGAACAGACGGCATGGTTAAAGCAGCATCAATAATTCTATTTGGAGGTATATCGATGGTCATTGCGCACTATATCGACAAACCAAGCAAAAACTAGAAGTCTCGAATGGACGACCTTTACGTCAAAAAGGTATTGAACGGTGATACGGAAGGATTCAGGTATTTTATAACAAACTATAAGGATCTGGCTTTTACTGTAGCCATCTCAATCGTAAAAGATGAGTTTTGGGCTGAAGAAATTGTCCAGGAGTCGTTTATTAAAGCATTCAGAAATCTGAAGTCATTTAAAGGACGTTCGAGTTTTAAAACTTGGTTTTATCGCATTGTCATCAACGAGGCATTTCAACGAGTCAGGAACGAAAAGAAAGAACATTTTTACACCGATGATTTCTTTGAACAAGAACCGACAGAAGAAAACTTCGTTGGATTGAGTGCCGAAGAGCAGATTGTTCTGGTGCAGGAATCACTAAACCGACTCTCACCAAAAGAAAGTTTGGTTCTTCGATTGTTTTATCTGGAAGAACAAGATACCAAGACAGTTTCAGAAGAAACAGGATGGTCGGAGTCCAATATTCGGGTAATCCTCCACCGTGGGCGAAAAAATATGTTGGCCATTGTTCAACAACTCACGCAAAACGAATTTAAAGCTACTTGATTATGGAGCAGTTTAAAGAAGATGACAAGCTCGTAAAAGACCTGATGAAACATTCTGCTTTAAAAATGCCTTTTGAGGATTTTGAAGATCGAATGATGGACAAAATTTACGAGGAAAAGCAACAAAGATATTCTGTGCAAAAAAGTACTCGTATTGCCTGGCTCTTCTTTTTCCTGGGCTTGTTTTTTGGCTTGCTAATTACAAGTTTAACCTCAACACTGGATTACCAATTTGCCGGTATTCCGCTGAAAAAGTTGGCCTACCTTCTTCAAATCGGCATTGCTCTCGTACTTCTTTTCCAGTTTGATTGGCTTCTGAATTTGACCTTCCAGAAAAAAGATTAAAAAGTTACTCGAACCGGAGGTAATTCCTCTTGTTTTTCAAAACTGATTGTGGCTATCAAATCCTCATCCGCTCCCCAACTCACTGTAGACCAAGTTATTTTGAGGCTTCTACCTCTAAACCGAGCCTTGCGTATTTTGTCCAGACCTTCATCATTGGGAAACAACGATCCCTCAACATGATGGATGATGTAATCCTTTTCCCGGTTGTAGTCATAGCTGCCAAAATAAGAGATTCCTTTTAAGTTCTCCTCATCTTGTTCTTTTGGCATATACTGAACCGAAAAATGACCCGATGCGGTGTAATTCACGTACCCAATCGCGTCTTTCCCAAACGGATATTCCAATTCTCCATTTTCTCTCTGAAGCTCAAAAGATAAAAGCTTCCAAGTACCGACAATTACACTATCCATGCTTTCTTGATTTAAATTAAAATTGAATAGTGTTACACTCAATGATTCGAATTGTTCACGAAAGGGCACATGTTTAAAAGCTTACTATTAACGGAGGTTTGATTGAAAATTAGCCCAAAGCGACATCCAAAGTCATCATAACAGCAAAACCAAGCATTGCGCCGATTGTGGCAATATCAGTGTTTTTCTCCAACTGTGATTCGGGAATTAATTCTTCAACCACCACATAAATCATTGCTCCGGCAGCAAAAGATAATGCATAAGGCAATATTGGGCGCATCAGTAAAACAGCAGCAGCTCCAATCACGCCGGCAATTGGCTCAACAAGACCGGATGCTTGTCCGTACATAAAACTTTTTGTTCTCGACATTCCCTCCCGACGCAAAGGAACGGACACAGCTGCACCCTCGGGGAAATTTTGAATGCCGATACCAATGGCTAATGCAATTGCCCCAGCCAACGAAGCGGCAGGAATACCGGCAGCAACAGCACCAAAAGCCACACCAACTGCCAATCCTTCTGGAATATTGTGCAAGGTAATTGCCATAACCAGCAGCACACTCCGACGCCACGATGTTGGTATCCCTTCAGCTTCTTCTTTCGGAAAGCCAAGGTGTAGGTGTGGGAGATACTGATCGGCTAGCCATAAAAAAGCTCCGCCGGACAAAAAGCCAATTACTGCTGGGATCCATGGTGAATTTGTGGTTTCTTCTGCCAACTCAATAGCAGGGGCAAGTAAGGACCAAAAGCTGGCAGCAATCATCACTCCTGCTGCAAATCCAAGCATTCCATCCAATACTTTCCGATTGATTTTTTTGAAGAAAAAAACCATTGCAGCTCCAAGAGCTGTTACTAACCATGTAAATAATGTTGCAAGCAAAGCTTGCATGATCGGACTCAATTCAACAAACCAAGAGTACATATGTGTTCAATTATATTGTTTTTCAATTTTCATCTTAAAACTGGCCCCAAAAAGAGAGCAGGTCAAGTTCTTCCGGTGAGATGAAATTACAAAAAATAACGGAGTCTGCTATTCGTTCTTCAGTAGATTTACCCACATTCGACATCAATTAATAAATAAGTTCAACTAAGTACTAGTAAAACCAAGCTATAGATACACTACCTCTTTAAAATGATACTCGTGCATTGGTCCCTCTTTCTCTTGGATTCTGAGTTGCCCAATCTCATTAACGCCTGTAATTTTTCCTGTGTAATGGTGATTTTCATCCTTGAAAGCATGCCATTCATCAAATCGATACAGTCGGTCATGAAACGCCCTATCAAGGTATTCAAACTTTCCCGCAACCAACTGCGCATAATAATAATCGATCGACTCAAGAACATCCTTCAGAAGCGAATCTAAATCGTAGGCCTCTCCCGAAATAAGTTTTAACGACACGGGGTTAGGGGCATCAGAGTGGAAGCGCGCTTGATTGACATTTAGTCCAATACCAATAACACTCTGCCGAATTTGGCTGTTCATAATTCCATTTTCAATTAAAATGCCACACACTTTTCGATCATTTACATAGATATCATTTGGCCACTTTACTTTTACGTCGTTAATAAACTTACTCAAACAGTTTTCAATTCCAAGGCAAACAACCTTTGAAAGCATAAATGTTTGGTGAACTGGCAAAAATGCCGGCCGAATAAAAACTGAGAAGGTCAGGTTTTTTCCGGCTTCACTTTCCCACCTATTAGCAAAGTGTCCACGTCCGAAAGTTTGGTCATGTGCCAAAAAGACAGTCCCCTCTTCCACTTCATTTTCATACACTTGACCGATGGCATAGTTATTGGTACTCTCGGTCCGATCTACTTTAACGATGGTTTTACCGATATGCTGACACATAGTTCAAAAAATTAATTCACATTTTTAAATAAGTTATTCTATAACTTTTCAAGCGTTCCCGATTTTTAAATAAAAAGTAACACCTGAATCTGAATTAAGAACAATCGGAATTGAAAATCGTTACTGTATTGATGCTTATTTCAGGTTGTTACCTAATGCATTTAAAATCGTCAAAATAAGTGAAAAAATTTATCTTTGTAGTTCTAAAATAAATCTATGCAGAAAAAGCCAATTGGAAAAGATAGTCAACAGCTGTTAAACGCTATTCTGGAAGGGATTCAGAAGATCAAGGGAAAAGACATTGTGAAAATAGACTTGACAAAAATAAATCATTCCGAATGTAATTACTTCATCATATGTCATGGGAACTCAACCACCCAAGTTGACGCTATTGCACATTCAGTAGAACGAACGGTTGAAGAGATGGTAGGAGAAAAAGCCTGGCACAAGGATGGTTACCAAAACTCAGTTTGGGTTTTGTTAGACTATGCTGATGTCATGGTACACGTATTTCAACATGAAACTCGAAAACATTATAATTTAGAAAACCTTTGGGCTGATGCAGCCACAGAAAAAATACAAACTGAAAATTAGACGAAATGGCAGATAACAATAAAAAGAATAAACAGCGTCCTAATTTGGGGAATTTTAAACCCGGGGGAAAGCCACCAAAATTTAATCCTTATTGGATTTATGGAATCGTAATTGTCGTTTTTCTTGCAATCCAGTATTTCAGCTTTGGCGGCGGACCGGTAAAAACGACCTGGAACGAAGTTAAAACCAACATGCTGACAAAGCATGACATTGAACGAATTGTTGTGGTTAACCGAGAGGAAGCTCAGATATACTTGAAAGAGTCAAGCTATGATGACTATTCTGACAAATTAAACACCGGTTTTGGTGCCCCCTCAAAATTTGGTCCTCATTTCGTATTTACCATCGGATCAGTTGAAACTTTTGAAAGCAACCTGCAAAAAGCGCAAGCTAGTTTTAACGATTCGGATAAAGTTCCCGTCGAGTATCAAACGGTTCACAATTATTTTAGCGAAATATTAAGCTGGATACTTCCTTTTCTGCTCATCATTGCTATTTGGTGGTGGATTTTCCGTCGTATGAGTAAGGGTACTGGAGGTGCTGGTGGTGCTGGAAATATATTCAGTGTAGGAAAATCACAAGCTAAGGTTTTTGACAAAGACTCACGCGTTAGCACTACGTTTAAAGAGGTTGCCGGATTAGCTGAAGCGAAACAGGAAGTTGAAGAAGTTGTTTCCTTCTTAAAAAGCCCTGCAAAATATACGAAGCTGGGAGGAAAAATTCCTAAAGGTGCACTTTTGGTTGGACCTCCGGGAACTGGTAAAACATTGTTGGCAAAGGCAGTTGCTGGCGAAGCCAACGTACCGTTTTTCTCCATGTCGGGTTCCGACTTTGTGGAAATGTTCGTAGGTGTTGGGGCATCGCGTGTTCGGGATTTATTTAAACAAGCTAAAGAAAAAGCACCATGTATTGTCTTTATCGATGAGATTGATGCCATCGGTCGTGCCCGAGGAAGAAACCCCAATATGGGTTCAAACGACGAAAGAGAAAACACATTGAACCAACTACTTACCGAAATGGATGGTTTCGACACCAATTCAGGAGTAATTATACTGGCTGCAACAAACCGGGCAGACATGCTTGACCGCGCCTTAATGCGTGCCGGACGTTTCGACCGTCAAATACATGTAGAGTTGCCCGATCTGAATGAGCGTGCTGAAATTTTCAAAGTTCATTTGCGTCCCATCAAATTATCAGACGAGGTGGATGCCCAATTCCTGGCCAAGCAAACACCCGGATTCTCAGGTGCCGATATTGCCAACGTGTGTAATGAAGCAGCTCTGATTGCAGCTCGAAAAGAACGTGACAATGTTGGTCGGCAAGATTTTCTGGATGCCGTTGACCGTATTATCGGTGGCTTAGAAAAGAAGAATAAAATTATTTCGAAGGAGGAAAAAGAACGAATTGCCTACCACGAAGCAGGTCACGCTACAATTAGCTGGTTGCTTGAGCATGCACACCCATTGGTTAAAGTGACCATTGTTCCTCGCGGGAAAGCACTGGGAGCTGCTTGGTATTTACCTGAAGAGCGATCGATTACGACAAAAGAACAACTACTTGACGAGATGTGCTCAGCCTTGGGAGGAAGAGCCGCCGAAGAGATTATTTTTGGAACAATTTCGTCAGGAGCTCAAAACGACCTGGAGAAAATTACCAAGCAGGCTTATGCGATGATTAGCATCTTTGGAATGAGCGAAAAAGTTGGAAATGTTAGTTTCTATGATTCAACCGGACAAAGCGATTATGGTTTTACCAAACCATACAGCGAAAAAACAGCCGAACTGATTGATGCTGAAGCAAAAAAACTGATTGATTCGCAATACAACCGGGCATTGCAAGTCTTGAAAGAGAATGCTGAAGGTCATAAAAAACTAGGAGATCGCCTGCTGGAAAAAGAAGTTATTTTTGGTGAAGATCTGGAAGAAATATTTGGGAAAAGACCTTGGGTAAGAGAAGAATTAACGGCAGAAAAACAAGAAGTCATTAAATCAATACCGCCGAAAGAAGAGCCCAACGAAGCAACTTCAGTGTAATTTCAGTTACAAATGAACTCATCAAGAGCGAAAATACTACATCGGTTAAAGGAAACTCAAAATAAAAGGGGCGGGCAGCATTTAGCCCGCCCCGATTTTAAATCTCCAATTTACCCTTCACTTGGAAAAAAACTAGTCGATTGTTTCCAAGCGAATCTTGAACTGATTGGTGGGAAGGTTCTCCGTATTGAAAGCCTTAATGCCGCAATTCCTGAATTAAAAAAACTGATTAAGTCAGAAAAGCTTGAACACCTGGTGTGTTTGGAGCCTGAAATACAGGATGCCTTAAAAGGAGATATTGCGTATAAAAATTCGCTGGACGATTTTAAGCATGTTGGCGTGGGGATAACAACCTGTGAATACTTAGTTGCACACCTTGGATCTATTTTAGTCAGCTCAGCATCGAGGTCCGGTCGTCGATTAACTGTTTTTCCTGAATGCCACATTGTACTAGCAAGTAAAGATCAGTTGGTTAGTTTCCTTGACGATGCATTAACCAAAATAGAAGAGAAATATCCAGACCGACTTCCTAGTATGATTACCAACATCACCGGTCCTAGCCGTACTGCAGATATTGAAAAAACATTGGTCATGGGAATGCATGGTCCCAAAAAATTATTCGTACTTTTAGCTGACGAACTATTTTAAGAACCAAGCTATGGAAAAAGATTTAGTAATTATTTATTCCTCCGGTCAGGAATATCAGGTAAAGATTGCTCAGGAATTATTGGATGAACATGGTATTGAATCCTTCACACTAAATCAGCATGATTCTGTCATCCCCAGCATCGGTCTTGTCGAACTTTATGTGAACCAAAAAGATCAGGAAAACGCAGAGAAAATCCTCAAAAAGCTCAAACGTTGAAAAACCTTTTTGTCAGAACACTTACTGGAATTGCTTTCTCCGCGGTTGTTATTGGGAGCCTATTGCTAAGTGAGTATGCCTTTGGCGTGCTTTTTTTAGTTGTTATAATCAGCGGACTTCGTGAGTTTTTTAGTTTTTTTAAGAAAGCCCCTATTTCTCCAAACCAGATTGTGGTCGTCATCATTGGTATTTTATTCTTCGTTTCCTTTTTTCTGGTTGGAAAAGGTATTCTACCGCAAATAGCCTACTACTGTCTCATTCCTATTTTTCTTTTAGTTTTTATTGCTGAACTATATAGAGGAAAAGATTTTCCGTTTGAAAATATGGCCGCCGGCGTCCTCGGACTCATATACATTGCCCTTCCAATAAGCATGATCTGTCTATTGGTTTTTCCTTCAGCCAACATTTACAATCCGTCGCTATTACTGGCACTATTTGCAATTATTTGGACCTATGACTCGGGTGCATACTTGTTTGGTGTAAGCATAGGAAAACATCGATTATTCGAGCGAATTTCACCAAAAAAATCATGGGAGGGAGCTATCGGTGGAGCATTATCGGCGGTTGGCATTGCGATTCTTATTTCAAGCAAATTTATTCCTGAAATTGCAATTCACCATTGGATCGTAATCGCTATGCTCACTGTTGTGTTTTCAACTTTTGGCGATCTAACAGAGTCACTTTTCAAGCGACAATTCAGTTTGAAGGACAGCGGCAACTTTCTGCCCGGCCATGGAGGCATTTTAGATCGGTTCGATAGCATCTTTTTTGCCGTCCCCATAATAGTCCTTTATCTCAAAATCTTCACCTGAAATCAGTCAGAATTATATCACTATTAAATACAAATTCTAATAATTCGTTTGTTAAAAACGACTCCATAAACAAGGCATCGATTTATTTCCTTATTTTTGTACTGACAAAAACGAATGGCTATTCTAATAGATCAACATTCGGACAACTATTGACATTATATACATTGACATTATGAAATTTCATCCGGCGGGAAAATCAATTATTCGAAATACAATAATAATCGTTCTTATAATAAACCTTCTGACCTGGCTATTGACATCATGCGCTATTGTGGGATCAATCATTTCCTTTGGCACATTAATTCTACTAGTCCTTGTGCTTCAGTTTTTCAGATATCCTGATCGCAAAGTTACTCTCAACAGTAACCAAATATTAGCTCCAGCTGACGGCAAAATTTGTACTATTGAGGAAACCGAAGAAAAGGAGTACCTCCATCAGAAATGCAAGAAAGTCTCTATTTTCATGTCTCCTTTAAATGTACATATCAATTGGATTCCAGCTCCAGGAACCGTCACCTTTACAAAACACAAAAAAGGTGAATTTTACGCCGCGTTCAAAGATAAATCGGCCGAGGAGAACGAACGAACCTGCGTTGCCATCAAACTAAAAGACGGACGTGAGATCATGGCCAATCAGGTTGCCGGAGCAATGGCGCGGCGCATTCTAAACTTCCTGCATATTGGGCAACTGGTTACCCAGAATATGGAAATGGGCTTTATTCGATTTGGAAGTCGCGTTGATTTATATTTACCGCTCGATACCGAAATTAAAGTAAAACTTGGCGATAAAGTCACGGGGTCACAAACCATAATTGGAGAATTAAGCTAATGAGACGAGTCAGTGAATTATTTTTTTGGGTTCCTAATTTCATTACCTCAATGAATCTTGCCGCGGGAAGCTTGGCGGTTTTCTTTGGAATAGAAGGACAGTTAGGTTGGGCTGCCGTATTTATTTTTACTGCCGCTATATTTGATTTTTTGGATGGGATGGCTGCACGTTTATTAGGCGCATATTCTGAAATTGGCAAACAATTGGACTCACTGGCTGACTTGATATCATTTGGACTGGCTCCAGCTGCCATGCTATTTACCATGCTCGAACTAGCCTTGTTTCAAAAAAATCAGCCCATTTTTGAAATTAACGCAACTCCATTACAGTGGATATTTTTATTTTCAGTATTGCTTGTCCCTATTTCAGGAGCATTTCGGTTGGCGAAATTCAACCTGGACACCCGGCAAAGCGAGAGCTTTCTGGGACTACCTATACCGGCTAACGCTATTTTTTATGCATCACTCGGTCTAATTTTGGAGCTAGGAACAAGCCCCGTCATTGGAAAGATCATTCTCAATCGGTTTAATCTGCTCACTGCAATTGCACTTCTCTCCGCACTAATGATTTCGGAACTTCCTATGTTTTCGATGAAGTTCAAACATCTGAAATGGACTGGGAATGAGGTTCGCTTTTTATTTATTGCATTTTCTGTGGTACTTGCGATCCTGCTCCAATATTATGCTATCCCATTAATTATAATCGCTTACATTTTGATCTCAGTTCTCTTAAGGGTGACAAAAAAATAAGGTCATACCGACTTTGGCATGACCTTGATTTATCTCCTGTAAACGAAATTTACTCTTCCATATTTCCCAGGACATCGCTATATTTTTTCACAAAATACTTGACCAAATGATACGACAAAGCAATTAGTGCCGGCCAGGTCAGGAAATATAAAATCAGTTTCAAATACATAATTTCAAGCTTTAAATTGTAAATACAACTAACTACAAATTCGATTAATAGGCGTGCGAGTCTTCCTCCTGCATTTCAGCCTCGTCGATTTTTTTAGAGTTCATGGCTTTCCAAACCCACCAAATATAGGCCAATACAAACGGCACACCTAACGAGACATAACTCATCGCTGTCAACGTGAAGTGACTCGACGAAGCTGTTTCAATTGTCAGCGAATCTTGTAAAGCAAAGTTCGACGGATAAAAGGCTGTTCCATTCAACCCGGCAATTAAAAACAAGGCTAATACTGCCAACACCGTACCGGCTCCTGCAAACCAAATTCCTGTGGAACTATTCTTCATAATAGTAACTCCAATTCCCCAAAGCACTCCAACTACACCCAACAAAAGAATAACTGCTACTAAAGGCATCTGAATTAAATTATGCAGGTATTTGAATTTCTCCATAAATACTTCTGTTTCATTGTACGCATATCCATCTTTCAGCACTAGCCAAATGACGAAATATAAAAAGAAAACCAGAAACGGAATGGTATTGTACAGAACTTGCTTTTTAGAACGTGTAAAGATCGCTTCACTTTCCACCGAGTTAATAAAATACAAAGCACCGAGAATACGTGCCAGAAAGAAAACAGACAAACCGAGAGCGACATTGTGAAAAGTCAGCACGGCTTCAAGTCCTCTGAAAGGTGTTTCCCAACTCACGTTGTTCATACCATTCAGACTAAACATTGCTCCATTGAAAAATGTACCTACCGCGGTTCCTATCAGGATTGTTCCCAATGCTCCGTTCAGGAATAAGAAAACCTCAAAGGTTTTAGTTCCTAAAAAGTTGGCTGGTTTAGTTCTGTATTCGTATGAAACCGCCTGTATAACGAATGAAAACAAAATGGCTATCCAAACCCAATAAGCCCCACCAAACGAGGTAGCGTAAAACAAAGGAAAAGATGCAAAAAATGCTCCTCCAAAGGTTACCAGAGTTGTAAAGGTAAACTCCCATTTTCGGCCAAGTGTATTAACCAACATCGTCCGCTCAGATTCCGTTTTTCCAATCGTATAGATTAAAGTTTGACCTCCCTGAACAAAAGTCAGGAAAACAAATAATGCACCCAATAGCGATATAATTACCCACCAATATTGTTGCAAAGCCAGATGTGATAACGTTTCAAACATTAGTGCTGTCCTCCATCCATTTTAGGTCCTATTTTAATTTGTCGAAGCATGATTTTAATTTCAGCAATCAGCAATGCTGTAAAAATAGCTGCAAATAACCAGAAGGTTACCTGAACAGCACTTGTACTAATTTTTGTAACCGCCGCAACAGTCGGCATCAAATCCTGAATTACCCAGGGTTGGCGCCCAACCTCAGCCACAATCCAACCTGCCTGCGAAGCAATATAAGCCAATGGGATTGTCCATACAGCCAATCGAAGAAAGCCTTTCTTTTTCTCCAGCTTACCGCGAATTGTATATAAAAAGGCTAGGACGAAAAATACGATAAAATAAAAACCCAGCCCCACCATAATGTGGAAGCTGTAAAACGAAAGAGGTACACTTGGTATCAGCAGGTTTTTGTCGGTAATGTATCCATAGCCAAAATACTTGAAATAATTTTCCTGAAAATCAGGATCCATAAATTCAGTTTTCAATTGATCTGCCAACTGACCATCACCGCTATTTTTGGCGTCTTGATACTCCTTCAGTTTGATGATTGCTGCTTTTCCGCGCTCAATTTTCTCATCGGCTGATAAGTAACCATACTTTTCATTCCCATTAATCAAATCATTAATTCCGGGCACAAAAGCATTCCAGTCCATATAAGCCATATACGAAAGTACGTTGGGAATTTCAAGCTTCATATTGAAGTCCAGTAAATTCTGGTTGGTGGAATCAGAATCCGACGTTGAAAAAACACCGAGTGCAATCAATCCGGCTCCTTCACTTCCATTGTACAAACCTTCAAAAGCAGCAAATTTCATCGGCTGCTGCTTCGCAATATCACGTGCCGAGCTGTCTCCGGTAAATGCCACATAAACGGAAGATACGAGCCCAAAAATAGCAGCAACAAGAATACTTTTTCGAGCAAAAACAAGATTGCGCTTCTTCAGTATAAACCAGGATGAAATACCGATAACAAAAATTGATGCTAACACGAAGCCGGAAGAAGTCGTGTGCAAAAACTTATAAATAGCAGTTGGCGAGAACAACACCTCCCAAAAACTAACCATTTCATTGCGGGCTGTTTCGGGATTAAACTGCATGCCAACCGGATTTTGCATCCAGGCATTGGCAACCAAAATCCACAAGGCCGAAAGATTTGCTCCAACAGCCGTCAACCAGGTTGATAACAGGTGAACTTTCTTACTCACTTTATTCCAGCCAAAAAACATGACTGCAATAAAAGTCGACTCCATAAAAAAGGCAAAAATACCTTCAATAGCCAGTGGTGCTCCAAAAATGTCGCCCACAAACCAGGAGTAATTAGACCAGTTGGTTCCAAACTCAAACTCCAAAATAATTCCGGTGGCCACTCCAATAGCAAAGTTAATACCAAACAGAACCATCCAGAATTTCGTGATTCTTTTCCATTCCACATTGCCTGTTTTCACGTACAAGGTTTCCATAATTGCAATAATCATGGTTAATCCCAGCGTGAGTGGAACGAAAAGCCAATGGTACATGGCAGTGAGCGCAAACTGCGCCCGTGACCAATTGACCAGAGATAAGTCGATAGCTTCTAACATTGATTTTTTATTTTACGGGTTCTACTAAATTTTCAAGCACATGATTACCTCGCTCTTCATCGGTATCAAAATTTGTCTTTAAAAAATTTGGAAAGAAAAAGAGCTTCAAAACAAAAAACATGATGAACAACTTAACCAAAATAACGATCCAGACCTGCTTTCCCCAGGTACCCATCGACCGAAAACCATCGTAATAAAGATGCCATGCTCTGGAAAGGAATTCACTTTTCATTTTTGATTTATTTTTTTGTTTATCAGAAAAAACGAATGGAAAATTAATCAAACACCAAACAAGTTCCTAATCAAATTGTTAAACACATCTTACAAATGATGCAAGAATATTAAAAGATGCTTTTATCGTTAACAATGCAATTACATTATAATCAAAAGATTTAGACTACTCGTTTAACTAAAATACATGATAAAAAAATAAAAGCCATACTCCCGTAATCCGAAATATGAAGTTCGTATTTAGAATTTGAGACCTGTTAAGCTAATCATTAAAAACATTTTTACAATCTTTGAAGTCGCACGATGTTTTAAACACAAAAACAAATCAACCAACACAACAGACTTGAAAAACGAACATCAAATATGCATTCATTGTGGCGAAGATTGCGGCCCGGCACCCATCATTTGGAATGATCAGCCATTTTGCTGTAATGGTTGCCAAACAGTGTACGAGTTACTCAATGAGAAAAAACTCACGCAATATTATTCCATCCAATCTTCGCCGGGCATAAAACTTGAAAACGAGCACATCCAGAGCGAAGAAAAATTTGCTTATTTGGATCTGGAGGAGATCAAAAACAAGCTGCTGGATTTCTCCGATTCGGGGATCTCAAAGATTCGCTTTTTTATCCCTTCAATCCATTGTGCTTCATGCATTTGGCTTTTAGAAAACCTTCACACTCTTCACAATGGAGTCATCCAATCTTCAGTTAATTTTCCCAAAAAAGAAGTCAGCATTACTTTTCATGAAGAAAAAATCAGTCTTCGACAACTTGTAGAATTGCTTGCATCCATTCATTATGTGCCTGAAATAAGCGGACAAAACCTGGACAAAAATCCCAACCGAAAGGCAAGCAACAGCTTATTAATCAAAATAGGGATAGCCGGTTTTAGTTTTTTGAATGCCATGCTGTATCATTTCCCACAATACCTGCCGGGAAGTGAAAACCTTGAAACAGGATTCAGGTTAATATTTGGTTGGCTAAGTTTTGTTTTAAGCTTGCCTGTTTTATTTTATTGTGCCAACGACTACTTTTTGTCAGCATACAAAAGCTTGAAAAAGAAAATTATCAGCATTGATTTACCCATCGCGCTGGGGCTTATTACACTGTTTGTTCAGAGTTCTTTCGAATTGATCAGCGATCAGGAAATTGGCTATTTTGATTCGCTAACCGGCCTGGTCTTTTTCTTGTTAGTTGGCAAATGGTACCAAAGCATCACCTACGAAGCACTGACTTTTGAACGCACTTACAAATCGTATTTCCCGGTTGCAGTCACCAAAATCACGGATAACAAAAACACAACAATCCCCTTGGATGAACTGAAAATCGGCGATCGCATTTTGGTGCGCAATCAGGAGCTCATCCCTGCTGATGCGACCATCGCCAAAGGAAACGCCAGTATCGACTATAGTTTTGTAACCGGAGAATCAATCCCTGTAAATAAAAACACGGGGGATTTTGTTTTTGCTGGAGGCCGACAAATGGGAAGTGCCATTGAGCTGTTGATTCAGAAAGAAGTGGAGCAAAGCTATTTAACCCAACTGTGGAACCAGGATCAGAAAATGGATCATGAGTCAAAATCAATGTCGAGTGTTATCAATAAGGTTAGCCAGTATTTCACAATTGTAATCATTTCCATAGCACTGGGAGCCGCCATTTACTGGAATTATGCGGATTCAAGCAAAGCGCTTTTTGCATTCACCTCTGTTTTGATTATTGCTTGCCCATGTGCGCTGGCACTAACCATTCCGTTTACTTTTGGCAGCACCATGCGACAGTTTGGGCGCAAGGGTTTTTATCTTAAAAATTCGG
Source organism: uncultured Sunxiuqinia sp. (assembly GCF_963678245.1). Taxonomy (NCBI): domain Bacteria; kingdom Pseudomonadati; phylum Bacteroidota; class Bacteroidia; order Marinilabiliales; family Prolixibacteraceae; genus Sunxiuqinia; species uncultured Sunxiuqinia sp. The sequence continues at coordinate 394,231 of NZ_OY782772.1, read as the reverse complement.
ACGTTATTGAACGACTTTATAGAATAAAAACGGTTGTGTTTGATAAAACAGGAACAATTACACACTCGCAATCAACAAAGGTTGAATTTAAAGGCAAAAAACTGAGTGACGAACAGTTACATCTGATCAAGTCTTTGGTTTTTCATTCAACACACCCACTGAGCAAAACAATTAGCAACTACATAAAAACAGGGAATCTCTTTGAAGTTGTTAACTTCAAAGAGATTCCCTCACTTGGGATAACAGGAATGGTCAACAACCAGCAAGTCAACATCGGATCGAAATATTTTGTAACCGGCAACCAATCGGGAACCAAAGAATTGAAAACCCAAGTGTGGATTTCGATCAACAAAAAAACGGTGGGGCACTATCAGTTTGAGAATAATTACCGCGAAGGATTGGCTGAAACGATCTCTCAACTAAAAACACGATTCGAACTCCATTTGATTAGTGGCGACAATGAATCAGAACAAGCAAACCTGCTCCCACTGTTTCACGATCATGCCAAGCTCAACTTTAATCAATCGCCCACCGAAAAGCTGGAATACGTCAGAAACCTTCAAAAAAATGGAGAAAATGTTCTGATGATTGGTGACGGACTAAATGATGCCGGAGCATTAAGCGAAAGCAAAGTTGGAGTTGTTATTGCCGACAATATTTACAATTTCACGCCTGCTTGCGATGCGATTTTGAAAGCCGATAAATTTGCATCGCTACAGCGTTTTATTCAATTTTCGAAAACCAGTATGAAAATTGTTTGGTATTCATTTTTAATTTCATTTTTGTACAATTTGGTGGGAATTTCATTTGCAGTACAGGGAAGCTTATCTCCGATTATCGCTGCAATCCTGATGCCATTAAGCTCTGTTACTGTAGTTGCATTTGCAAGCTTTTCGGTAAACCTAAGTTCAAAAAATAAACTACGTTGAGTTTTTCGTTTAAAACTCTTCAAAAAAATTGCTTAATTTCGACAACAAAGTATAACAAATCTTGTTGATTGAAGTTGATTTGTGAATAAATGTTGTGACCCGCAATATACAAGCAAGTTGAAGCAAAAAACTGAATCTGAAACTAAAACAGAAAAATATGTCCGTTGTATTTGTCTTGGTTATTATTGGAATATTGGTGGCATCCATTTTTCTGATTGCTTTTATCTGGGCTGTAAAAAATGGCCAATTCGAAGATTCATACACCCCATCTGTCCGCATATTATTTGACGATCCAATTCCATCAGAAGAAAAAGAGGAAACGCTAGAAAAAGATCGTATTCCTGAGGAAAAAAAACAATAAAATCATAGCTATATGGAAGTACAGAAGTTTACCTATGACAACAAGATTACCCGGAATTTTGCTGTAGCAACACTTGTTTGGGGAGTTGTAGGTCTGTTAGTTGGCTTATTGGTAGCCCTGCAAATTTTTATCCCTGAAATGAATTTCAGCTTAGAGTTTACCACCTTTGGTAGAACACGGCCTTTACACACTAATGCCGTAATTTTTGCCTTTGTAGGCAATGCCATTTTTACAGCTGTATATTACTCCATACAGCGATTGTTGAAAACCCGTATGTACAGTGATTTGCTGGGTAAGATTCACTTTTGGGGCTGGCAGCTAATCATTGTTGCAGCTGCAGTAACCTTGTTGGCCGGATATACATCAGGGAAAGAATACGCTGAACTGGAATGGCCAATTGATATTGCCATCACCTTAGTTTGGATTGTTTTTGGAATCAACATGTTTGGCACCATTTTGCAACGTCGGGTGAGCCACATCTACGTAGCGATTTGGTTCTACATTGCTACTTGGGTAACCGTTGCAGTACTTCATGTTGTCAATTCAATCGAACTTCCATATAGTGCATTAAAAAGTTATCCGGTTTACGCCGGTATTCAGGACGCCCTAGTACAATGGTGGTACGGACACAATGCCGTTGCATTTTTCCTCACAACGCCATTTCTGGGCTTGATGTACTATTTTGTACCCAAAGCAGCGAATCGCCCAATTTACTCTTACAAGTTATCAATCGTTCACTTTTGGTCGTTAATATTTATATACATTTGGGCAGGTCCTCACCATTTGCTTTACACTTCGTTACCCGACTGGTTACAGGCACTGGGAACTACATTTTCGATCATGCTGATTGCTCCAAGCTGGGGAGGTATGATTAACGGACTGCTTACACTCCGTGGTGCATGGGACAAAGTTCGAAAAGATCCGATCCTGAAGATGTTTGTCGTTGGAATTACCGCATACGGTATGTCTACCTTCGAGGGGCCAATGCTTTCGTTAAAAACAGTGAACGCTATTAGTCATTATACAGACTGGACTATCGGACATGTGCATATTGGAGCTTTAGGGTGGAATGGAATGCTTACTTTTGGTATGTTGTACTGGCTATTCCCGCGATTATATAATACAAAATTATATTCGGTGAAGCTTGCCAATGCTCATTTCTGGATTGCTACATTGGCGATCATCTTTTACGCAGTTCCGCTTTATATTGGTGGCATCACCCAAGCGTTGATGTGGAAAGAGTTTACACCGGAAGGCTTTTTAGCTTATCCAAACTTTTTAGAAACCGTTACCCAGCTCATTCCCATGTATGCCATTCGTGCATTTGGCGGTGGTTTGTATGTTGTGGGTATGTTGCTTGCCGTTCTCAACCTCACAAAAACGGCACAACAAGGAAGCTTTGTAAAAGAAGAAGCCGCCGAAGCACCTGCCTTGCATGCAATTCCTGAAACAAAAACAAAATCGGAAACATGGCATGGATTCTTAGAACGTAAACCTATTCGCTTTTTAATTTTTGCAACCATTGCGATTTTAATTGGTGGTATTTTTGAGATCATCCCAACATATCTGGTCAACTCAAACGTTCCAATCATTTCAAGCGTAAAACCCTACACACCTTTGGAATTACAGGGACGAGACATCTACATAAAAGAGGGATGCTACAACTGCCATTCACAAATGATTCGTCCATTCCGATCAGAGACAGAGCGTTACGGAGAATACTCAAAATCAGGAGAATTTATCTATGATCATCCGTTTCAATTCGGATCAAAACGAACAGGACCAGATTTAGCGCGCGAAGGAGTGAAAACAGGAAGAATATATAAACCCAATGCATGGCACTACAATCACTTCATCGATCCACAAAAGATGAATGAAGAATCGATTATGCCCAAATACCCATGGTTGGCAAAAAAAGAAATTGACCTAAACTCAACGGCACCAAAAATCAGAGCGATGAAAAAACTAGGAGTCCCCTACCCTGACAACTATGAGCAAGTTGCCAATGACGACTTGATGAAGCAAGCTGAAGAGATTACTCAAAACCTACGTGAAGCAGGAATCGAGACTGAACCGACTAAAGAAATCATTGCGCTGATTGCATATATGCAACGACTTGGTACTGATATTATGAAACCACAAGAGGAAGAGAAAAACGAAAAAGAATAACAAGAAAATGTACAAAGAACATTTACAAAGCATAAATGGAGTCGAATTATATGCCATTATTGGCTTTCTCATTTTTTTCATTTTTTTCGTTCTTATTACCATTCACACTATAAAAATGGATAAAACACGAGTGAAACGACTAAGTGAGATCCCATTGGAAGATGAATTTAATGCGAATCGGCAATAGCCTTTAAAATTGACCTTATGAGTACACAAGAGGATAAAACACCCAAAAATCCGACCAAGCAAAAGCCACAACCAATTATTGATCCGGTAACCAATGTTAAAATGCTTGGGGGGCATGATTTTGATGGAATTCGAGAACTAGATAACAGATTACCTCCATGGTTGAAGTATTTGTTCTATGCATCTATCGTGTTTTCTGCTTCATACCTGATGTTGGTTTTCGTTTTCGAAGACGACAGCATTATTCAAGAAAAAGAATATCAAAACGAGATGGCCACCGCCATGCACCAACAGGAAGAACCTGAATCTTCGGGTGAAACGACAATTGCTCCGGTTGAGAGAACTCAGGAAGAAAAACTAGCAAGCGGAAAAGAAACATTTAACAAGGTCTGCTCCGTTTGCCATGGTAAGTTTGGAGAAGGATTGGTTGGACCAAATTTCACTGACGAATACTGGATTCACGGAGGATCTCGTGAAGACATGCACAAAGTGATCGTCAACGGAGTGATTGAAAAAGGAATGATTTCGTATAAAAACCAGCTGACTGAAACTCAAATTCAGGATGTGATTACGTACATTCAAAGTCTTGAAGGCACCAATCCTCCGAATCAGAAAGCTCCTCAGGGAGAGAAATATGTTCCGGAATCTGAATAACAACCAAAGAGCTATTTATTTTATAAAGCACCTTAAAAATGGCATCCGAAGAAAAAACAACCGACTATCAGGAAGTAACCTTTAGAGACCGAATGGCTACGGTAGACAACGAAGGAAAGCGCGTTTGGGTTTTTCCGAAAATGCCTAAAGGTAAATTCTACAACTATCGTCGGTTTGTTTCTTATTCGTTGCTTTTGTTTTTTTATTTGGCACCCCACCTCAAAATAAATGGGGAACCACTTATATTTTTAAATTTCGTGGGTCGAAAATTTGTTTTCTTTGGCAACACCTTTTACCCTCAGGATTTTCATTTATTAGTTTTATCATTTATCACATTTTTGGTATTCATCATTCTTTTCACCGTTGTTTATGGGCGTATTTTTTGTGGATGGACCTGTCCCCAGACGGTTTTTATGGAGTTCTTGTACCGCCCAATTGAATATCTGATTGATGGGGATCGCCGCAAACAACAAGTGTTGGCACAGCAGGAAATGAACCTGGAAAAATTCATCAAACGGATTACGAAACACGTTATATTTTTGGTAGTTTCGTTTTGGACCATCCTTACTTTTTGGTCTTATCTGATTGGCTTCAGTCAGGTTTTAAGCTATCTTAGCGAATGGCCATTCACTAATTTTTCGTCATTTTTAATTGTGTTAGCATTTACCGGAGCTCATTACTTTGTATTTGCCTGGTTTCGCGAGCAAGTTTGTTCGCTGGTTTGTCCATATGGCAGACTGCAAGGTGTTATGCTCGACAATAATTCCATTGTAGTAGCCTACGATTACATTCGTGGAGAACCTCGCGGGCGTGGAGAAAATGAAGAAAAGGGAGATTGTATCGATTGTAAACGCTGTGTTGATGTTTGCCCAACCGGGATCGATATCAGAAACGGGACACAACTGGAATGTGTGAATTGCACGGCATGCATTGATGCCTGCAATTCCGTCATGTATGCTGTAAACAAGCCTAAAGGATTAATCAGATATGCTTCAGAGCGGTCGATCTCGGAAGGCAAAAAAAACGCGATCAATGCTCGTGCAATTGCCTACTCTGCAGTTTTGGTTATTCTTCTGGGGGTGCTGAGCTTTTCATTCTTTACACGTGGTGATATTGAAACAACCATCATTCGTTCACAAGGCAGCATGTTTCAAGAATATGGCGCTAATGCATACTCCAACCTTTACAATATGCAAATGGTCAATAAAACCAACGAGGCAGTCTCGATGGAACTGAAGCTCTTATCTCCTTCAGGCGAGATTAAGATTTTAGGCGATGAGCTAAATATCGAAGTTGGGAAAGTAGCCAAACGTAACTTGCTCATTATTCTACCCAAGAACGAATTAGCAAGCTCCAATACACATCTGTCACTTGGAATCTATGAAAACGGAGAAATGATCGAAAAGATCAGCACAACATTTGTTGGGCCCAATTCACTTGATAAATAAAACAAATTATGAAAATTAAAATAAATTGGGGAACCGGCATTGTAATCGCTCTTGTAATCATGATATCCGGCATGACATTCTTAGTGTCAATTGCTGTGCGGCAAGACTACTCTCTTGTTGAAAAAGATTACTATCAGAAATCAATAAGCTATCAAAGCAAGATTGATAAAATTACAAACGCCAACAGCTTAAAAGAAAAAGTAAGTCTGACCCAATCCACCAATGGACTTCGACTTAAATTTCCTAATGAATTTCAAGATAAACTCATACAGGGAACTATTCAACTCTATAGCCCCATGAGCGAAAAAAACGATTTGAATATTCCACTAAAATTAGATTCTAAATTAGAACAATTAATTACAGTTCAGAAAATCCCCAAAGGACGATACAAGGTAAAACTGGACTGGACTGTAGATCAAAAATCATTTTTTCAGGAACTGGAAATAATATTGGAATAAATGTTTGACCTAATTACGCCATTAACAATCGGACTAGTTGGCAGCTTTCATTGTATTGGTATGTGCGGACCAATCGCAGTTGCGCTGCCATTGAAAAAACATCATGTAACAGCAAAAATCGCAGGTGCATTTCTTTATAACTTTGGGCGTACAGTAACATACGGCATACTGGGGTTGTTGTTTGGGCTTCTGGGGCGTGGGATTCAATTAACGGGACTTCAGCAATGGACTTCAATTCTTTTGGGTGTAGTCATGATTTTAAGTGTTCTGTTCCCTTACTTTTTCAAACAACGTATTAATTTCAACACGCTCGTTTCTGGTTACGCAGGTCGGTTAATCTCAAATTTAAGAAAACTTTTCAATAACCGATCTTATAAATCACTGCTTGGAATCGGGTTACTTAACGGCCTACTACCTTGTGGATTAGTATACGTGGCTATTGCCGGAGCAATTAACACCAACCAGATACTTACCGGAGCCGCATTTATGGTATTATTTGGTATTGGTACTATTCCAATGATGCTGCTGGTTTCGCTAACCGGAAATATGATTAGCTCCAATATTCGTTCAGGAATGCGAAAAGTTGTTCCATACTTCATTGTTTTGCTAGGAATTTTATTCATTCTGAGGGGTTTATCCTTAGGCATCCCATACATCAGTCCAAAAGCAGAAAAATTGATCCCTGCTGAACGGACCATTGAAGAAAGCTGTTGTCACTAAATCAGATAAAAGAAGTTTGTTATCGAAACTAAGATCAAACAAAGGCCCAATAAATACACGATATTCAGCTCAATGAAGCACAGCTGCATTAGTGACAAAAAAAAAATATCGCTTTTATGCTATTTTTTATAAACATTCAATGGTGGTTCTGGGTTTCTTATGGTGAAAAAGTGAATCTATATCTTGTTCGAAAAAAGAATTAAAGAATCATAAGTTCAAAACATATGAGACTAACACCCAAACTATTAGTATTTCTATTGATCTCACTGCTCCAGCTAAGTTCATATGGACAAAAAACAATTTTTAATGACGAATCGTCAAAAGATCTTGAGATTGGCGTTGTTGAGCATTTGGACGAATACTTGCCAGATGGCATTTATATAACCGGGATTGATTCTCAACGTGTTTTACTATCTAGCTTAATCGATAAGCCAACCATACTCAATTTCGTTTATTACCGCTGCCCGGGAATCTGTAGCCCATTAATGGAAGGCTTAGCTGAAGTAATGGATAGATCGGATTTGAAACCAAACGAAGACTATCAGGTTCTTACCATAAGCTTTGATCCTACAGAAACGCTTGATTTAGCACAACGTAAAAAAACGAATTACCTCAACTTGGTTAACAAAAAGAAAGCTATTACCAAGGGCTGGCATTTTTATATATCAGACAGTGCAAGTATTGCTAAAGCAACTGATGCGGTTGGTTTTAAATATAAAAGAGTTGGCAACGACTTTACGCATGCGGCATCAGTCATGGTAATTAGTCCCAATGGAAAAATTACCCGCTATTTAAATGGCATCTATTTTCTTCCTTTTGAATTTAAAATGGCCGTTATTGAAGCAAATAAAGGACAATCAGGTCCTACAATTAATAAGATATTACAGTTTTGCTATTCATATGATCCTGAAGGACAAACCTACGTGCTAAATGTCACAAAAGTTGCAGGATCAATCATACTGTTCATCGCAGCTTTAATATTCTTGTTTCTTGTGCTAACACCTAAACGAAAAAAAGTCTAATAAACGAACATTTATATGCAAGCAAGTTCTAAAATCCCTACAGATATTAGTTATCTGGAGTACGAAGGTAAGCATAAAGGTCTGCTAGCCTGGATTACATCAACTGACCATAAACGCATCGCACTCCTTTACATGTACTCCATGATGGGGTTGTTTTTTATTGGAGTAATGTTAGGATTAGCAATGAAATTGGAACTGATCGCACCAGGGAAAACCATTATGGATGCGGCAGACTACAATGCCGTATTTACAGTACATGGTGTTATTATGATTTTCATGATTGTAATTCCGGGGCTACCGGCTGTCTTTGGCAATTTTATGCTTCCGATCATGATTGGAGCGAAAGATGTAGCTTTCCCTAAGCTCAATTTGCTTTCGTGGTACGTGTACATTGCTGGTGCCTTTCTCGTTATTATTTCAGTCGTTTTTGGAGATGGCACACCAGATACCGGTTGGACCTTCTACGCACCATATAGCTTTAAATCCGGAGCCAATATGCTTCCGGCAATATTTGGAGCTTTTGTGCTAGGATTTTCCTCTATTCTTACCGGATTAAACTTCATTGTCACCATACACCGGATGCGAGCTCCTGGAATGGACTGGATGAAAATGCCTTTATTCCCATGGACCTTATACGGAACTGCATGGATTCAGCTTTTAGCAACGCCTGTTGTTGGGATAACGTTAGTATTGGTAGCTTTAGAGCGCATTTTCGGAATTGGTGTTTTTGATCCTGCATTGGGTGGCGATCCAATCCTTTACCAGCATTTATTCTGGATTTATTCTCACCCAGCGGTTTACGTTATGATTTTACCTGCTATGGGTGCAATTTCTGAAATCATTCCTACCTTTTCGCAAAAGCACGTCTTTGGTTACAAAGCATTAATTATATCAACCTTAGCTATTGCTTTTGTGGGGTACTTTGTGTGGGGACATCACATGTTTACTTCCGGAATGAGTGGAACATCTCAATATGCTTTTTCGCTACTTACGTTTTTAGTTGCGATTCCGAGTGCCATCAAGGTATTTAATTGGTTAGGAACGATGTACAAGGGATCAATCAATCTACAAACGCCATTTTATTGGGCAGTCTCTTTCATTTTTGTATTCATGATTGGAGGGCTTTCAGGCTTGGTTTTAGGAGCATTGGCAACAGATATCTATGTGCATGATACTGCTTTCGTTGTAGCTCACTTCCACTTTATTGTTTTTGGAGGAACTGGATTTGCCTTCTTTGGAGCAATCCATTATTGGTTTCCCAAGATTTATGGTCGGATGTACGATGCCAAATGGGCTAACACCGGATGGGTAGTTTTCTTTGTCGGATTTCTCGCTTTATATTCCCCTATGTTCTACTTGGGAATGATGGGAATGCCACGTCGTTACTACGATTATCTTGAAGAATTTCATTCAGCAAATATACTTTCGACTCTAGGCTCTTGGGTCATGACATTTGGATTAGTAATCATCGTCATTAACCTATTTAGGGCAGCAAGGAATGGTGCGCCAGCACCACTGAATCCATGGAATGGGAAAACACTTGAATGGACTGTACCGTCGCCACCACCTGTAGAAAACTTTGATGAAATTCCTGTCTATCATAAAAACGACGGACCATATCAATACTAAAAACGAGATACCTATGTCACAAGTTATTCACCATGATGAGCACTATGACCCCGAGGGATCGAAGATCGGGATGTGGCTTTTCATTTTTACTGAATTACTTCTTTTTGGAGGACTTTTTATCGTTTATTCGGTTTATCGCTTCATGAACTCAGATGCCTTTCATTTGGCAGCAGAGGAACTGAACACGACAATTGGAGCAATCAATACAGCTATCTTATTAGTTAGTAGTATGACGATCGCAATGTCGACAACAGCCCTACAGAAGAAACACAAAGCCACTGCAATCGTATTGATTGAAGTAACATTTATGTTGGCAATCATTTTTCTAGTTAATAAATACTTCGAGTGGGGAGTCAAATTTGACCACGGCATTTTCCCCGGATCAGAGTATATGAAAGAAGAAATGAGCCAGGGAGAGATTTTATTTTTCGGACTATATTTTGTGATGACTGGCTTACATGCTTTACACATTGTAGCCGGAATGGTAATTATGGGTTTTGCATTAGCACGATTACAGAACGGCACCGTAACCGCTGACCGTCCTTCCTTATTGGAAAATGCTGGACTCTACTGGCACTTGGTTGACTTAATCTGGATTTTCCTATTCCCATTATTTTACTTAATCACCTAAGACCTGAATTATGGAAAACGAAAAACATCATATTGTCCCCTACAGCACCTATATTGTTATATTATTGCTTTTGCTTTTGTTAACATTTATATCCATTGAAATTACGCATATTGAACTTGGAAGCTATACGGTTGCCGGAGCATTAATTTTAGCCTCAATAAAGTCCAGTCTAGTGCTAACATATTTTATGCATCTCAAGTTTGACAAACCCTACATTAAAATTATGGTTGGGTTCGTTTTGCTTATTTTCATCGCTGTTATTGTCGTTACATTTTTAGACTATTATTACAGATAAGAAACTATGTATATATTAGCATCACCACAAGCCTCTAATTTTGTTGAGGGTGTCGATAAGGCATTTATCATTATTTTTGCAGTGTGTTTTTTCTTCTTAATTGGATTAACTGCTGCGATGATTTATTTCATCTTCCGTTACAACAAAAAACGAAACCCTAAAGCAACACAGATTGAAGGAAGTACGACGCTGGAGATTGTATGGACAGTTATCCCGACAATACTGGTACTTGTGCTATTTTACTACGGCTGGGCTGGCTGGATTCCAATGAAAACCGCTCCAAAAGACAGCTTTGAAATAGATGTTGTTGCACGGATGTGGAATTTTACATTTCAGTATGAGAACGGGAAACGTACAGATACGCTGTTTGTTCCACAAGATAAACCTGTAAAGTTAAACCTCAAGTCGCTGGATGTTGTTCACTCATTGTACATTCCTGCATTTCGAGTAAAAGAAGATGTAGTGCCTGGGAGAGAAAAATTTCTATGGTTTACCCCAACCAACGAAGGTATTTATGATTTGTTCTGCGCCGAATATTGTGGGTTACAACATTCATACATGATAAACCTTGTAAAGGTTATGCCTCAGGAGGAATTTAACACCTGGTATACAGACACCACGCAACAGGCTGCATCGGAAAATATTGATTCTCCCACCGAAGCAGGAAAGCGGATTATGACCAACATTGGTTGTTTTGCTTGCCACTCACAGGACGGGTCAAAACTTGTTGGCCCCTCATTTAAAGGAATATACGGACATGAAGTAACGGTAAAAACTGGAGGGGAAACCCGAACGGTTATGGTTGACGATGAATACATCAAACGTTCAATCTATGAACCAAATGCCGATGTGGTAGAAGGCTTTAACAAAGGATTAATGGTTTCGTACCAAGGACAGTTAACAGATACTGAAGTTGAACAAATTATTGAGTATCTCAAAACCTTGAAATGAGAAAATTAAGTTTTCGCGACTACATAAAAATAATACTTCAATTGGGCAAAGCACGTATTTCTTTGCCCATTGCTTTATCTGCACTAACCGGTTATGCTTTAAACACCGGTATAATTGGGATCGAAGGTTTGTATTTATCAATCGGTGTATTTCTGATGTCTTCTAGTTCCAGTGCACTCAATCACTGGCAAGAACACGGAATTGACGCAAAAATGCCACGCACTCAAAACAGACCAATTCCTTCCGGAAAGATTTCGCCTTTGTTCGCATTACTAATCGCAACAACCTATTTCATTTCAGGAGCGGTTGTGCTTCTTATTCATTTTCCGATTATTGCCCTGGGTGCCAGTATTGTTACATTAGCTTCCTATAATTTGTTCTACACACCATTAAAAAAGCAAACAGCATTTGCCGTTGTCCCCGGGTCCTTAGTTGGTGCACTGCCGCCATACATTGGATGGTTAGCAGCTGGTGGTGGATTAACAAACCAAACCATCTTTTTAGTAGCTGTATTTTTCTTTATAGGGCAGATTCCACATTTTTGGTTGCTATTACTCATGTTTGGAAAAGAATATAAACTTGTTGGCTACCCAAGCCTAAATGATATTTTTACTGAGAACCAAATCAAGCGATTAAGCTACACCTGGATTTTATCTACTATTGCAATTGCTTTAACAATTGCACTAAAGGTAATGATTGGCCGAACTGTTATTTTTATTTTACTGTTTTATATTTTCTATCTGCTATTTTCGACAACAACACAATTGCTTGTTAAAAAGAATCTGCCAGTTCGCTCAACCTTTTTCAAGCTTAACTTTTTATACTTGTTTATGATGATTGCTTTAATCGTTGACAGTTTATTTCATCGCTAAAAGGTAACTACAAATTATTGTATCTTCTATTTTCTAAACAATACGGAGAAAAAAATATTGTTGAAGGCAACAAGCGATGAACAAATTTGTCTTCAATTGTTTAAATAGTAAAACATAAACAACAACCAACCATGAAACAGTTAGTCTTATTCTCTTTTTTTATCGCTCTATTTACAGTAGGATGTAATCAAAAAAATGTTAAAACAACTCCTGGAGAAACAGAACAAAAAGTTGCAGAAGTTGAGTTTGTTTATCACGTTGAAGGAATGACATGCGACCATTGCGAACAGTCGATTCAAAAAGGGGTAAACGAGCTAGCAGGAATCACTCTGATTGAAGCCAATCACGAAGATTCGACGGCACACGTTGTATACGACCCAGCACAAACTAATGCCAATGAAATTATTGCAGCAATTGAAAAAAGAGGTTATCACGTAGTCGAATAAACAATTATGCAAAAAAAGATCAGCGTAGTTATGGCTATGGGAAAACTGGCAATTGTTCGCGACATTGAAAAAGCGCAAAAAGGTCTCCCTCCGGTTGTCGAATTACATGTTGCAGACTTATAAGATATTAATTTATTAAACAGTGCTTTGCAGAGAACTGAAACACTTTATCTGAGTTTATCCACACATCAGTCTTCAGATGGCTTTCATGCTGAGATTGAAGTTGCAAAAACTTATTGCAAGCAGCCTCAGGAACACCAGATCATTAAGATTTCAGCAATTGGTGCCCTTCATTCCGAGTTTAATTTGCGAGGTGAAAAATTTGAACCAAATGAAATAAGGATAAAAAGTCATCTATTAATTAAGAAATCCGGGATCAAATTACAGCATATTGCCTCCGACTTGGTTTGTAAATGACGGTAATTTTAACGTCTATCGTAAAGATGAATTTCCGCTTTACTGGACATACAGCACTAACAATACGATGAATAATGAGCCGTCGTTTAATAAGGAGTTTTCTGTTCAGGGGAAAGAGGCCTTGACTTTTTGCTAAAGCCGGTGAACGTTTCATCAATATAAAACACCCAAATCTAAAAGCTAAACGAGAGCTCATTGATAATGATACTATGTTAATCTCAACGAACAATTTGTGGCTGAAAAAACGTGGGAAATATTGGGTACACCTCAATCTGGGATTGAGAGATTTATAAAAGGTAAACTTTAGTTTCTATAGAACTATGGATGAAAGAGTTTTTCAATATTAGAAACCTTTTTTTTACACTTTTTAAGAATTTTAAAGCAACCTTTTGGCTAGTTTCTTTGTCATTTAAAATAGGAAGCAGCCATGAAACAAACTTTAAGATTTCATTCGAACAATTCTCAGAAAACAAAAACGAAACAGAAGGATTAAAGTGAGTTCCATACGTACCACTTAATATTTAAACGTATGAAAACATCAACTCTAATTGCAAGTCTATTTTTAGTATCATTTTTGGCAGCAACAGCCGGAAACAACCAAACTATCGACATTCACGGAAAAGTGGTAAACAAAGAAACGCGAGAGCCTTTATATGGAGTCAACATCAGTCTGAAGAATCAGACTAAAAGTATTGGCACCATTACAAATAGTCAGGGCGAGTTTCGTTTGTGGAACATCCCTTGCGACACAGCAGATCTTCTGATTAGTATGAATGGTTACAAAAGTGATACAATTGACCTTGAAACATTGGACCAGTCAACTGAGATCATAGTAATTTCCCTTGCAGAAAAGACAAAGAAAGAAAACGGTCTCAAACTGATTTTCTCGAAAAAGTAGTTTTCTAACTACCATATCGTTAGAAAATAGCTGCTGAAAAATAATCTTACTCAGCTGCGTAATTGTCTCTATATATCTTCAATTCACTAGAAGTGATGGTGAATGCTTTCTTCGAGATAAGGGTGATTTTTTGGTATTAAATTCGCTTTTGTCAAGTAGGTCATTACTACAAAACTGAATAAGCCTGTAAAACCTAAAAACATTCCAATCTCAACCAAGCCAAATTTTGCTTCATGAACAGTCGCCGGCCAAATCTCAAAGTATAGTTCGGTATACTGACCTATCATCAACAGGATAATAACGGGAACCATTACAACTCGACTACGTGAGCTAAAGCGTGGCATTAAGAATAAGAATGGCACAAACCAATTCAAAATAATATTTCCAAAGAATAATACTTTATACACACCATGCATGCGATGAACGTAAAAGTGAGTTTCTTCAGGGATGTTACCGTACCATATCAGCATAAACTGTGAAAAGTTAAAATATCCCCAGAGAATACACAGCATAAATATGTAGCGCGTAAAGTCGTGTAAATGCGACCGATTCATCATATTATAATAACCATTTCGGTGCATAATAATGATGATTAAAGTTATAATAGAAGCTCCATGTAAAAATGCTGCGATAAAAGCTTTTGCGGCAAAAATAGTACTGAACCAATGTACCTCAAGCGACATCAACATATCAATAGAAAAAGCTGAAAACGTAATGGCAATAACAAAAATGAATATTTTAGATAACAACTCTTGTTTAGCGAATAGCTCCAAACCACCTACTTCATCTTCCCTTAATGAGACGCGACGCATCGCCTTTGTTAAAATAATCCAAAGTGCAAAAAACACAATGACTCTGATAAAAAAGAAAGGAACATTTAAATAAGGCGATTTGTGTTGAATTAGTTCATCAGTGGCTAATGTTTCTTCATGAGACCACTCATACAAATGATGCATACCAAAAATAAGCAGAATGAAAAGAACTGCTGCAAAAGGAAGATAAGCCGCCATTGCTTCGGGAACTCGCTTAAACATAGCCGACCAACCAGACTGAGTAATATACTGTATGGCGACGAAAAAGGCTGCACCAACAGCTAAAGATACAAAATAAAAGTTGTTTAAAAGATAGTTAGCCCAAGCCCGGGTTGGATCGGTAATTAAACCAATAACAAAAGCAATTACCCCAATGGCAATAAAGCCAAAGGATAACAATTTCAATTTTTGAGGTATAGTAAATTTTTCTTCCATAACCAGTTCTATTATGCTTTAGGCGCTTAATTCTTCTGTAATTCGTTTTCTATGTACGATGTAATCTTCCAGCGATCTTTGGGCAACAACATGGAACCGTGCTCGCCCATAACTCCCCAACCGACAGTAATTACATGGTATATTTCTCCTTCAGGAGCGGCTAGCATTTTTTCTGATATTAAACTAGCCGGAGGATAAGGATACTTTTTGCTGGTGTACAATGGTCCTTTTCCATCTCCATTCTCACCATGACATTGCAAACAATATATACCATAAAGCTCTTTCCCACGAGCAATCGTTTCTGGAATCGCTGTCAACGGGTTTTGCAACGTTTGCCCGGCAACAGCCCGATCTGAATCTGTTTTTCCATATGGATATGGGATCATATCACGTGGAATTGTACCCTCAATTGTTCCTTGCATGGTTTTACCATCTTCGAAATTTGGATTTGGCGTATAACTCTCATAAGCAGGTGATTTGACCATATCGTCAAAATACTGCCACCCCGGATTATTTCTATTGTGATCACATGAGCTAAAAGCTATCGCAACTATCAAAATCACCAGTAATTTTATTCCGTTCTTCAGGTTCATTATCTACTGTTTTTATACAGATTATTTTTTAGTAAACATCAGATGCGCCGTTTTCTTTCAATAATTTTGTTAACTCCATCGAGTCAACCCCATCAGATGAGTTATCAATAACCATCACAAACTTATCATCTGTAGCTCTCTTGTCAACAATCTCTGCCTTCTTCCCCGGGAATACTTTAGCTCGTGCGGAAAAAGTAAACAGAGTTGCCAAAGTAACAATCAGAATGGTACCAACAATTGTTACCACAACAAATGACGGGAATGTATTGAAAGGCTTACCTCCGAAATGTAAAGGCCAGCTTATTACTGCGGCATAATACATCCCTCCAAGTAAGGCAAGGGCACCAAACAAACCATAAAAAAATGCTGCATGTGTTATCCGTGTTTTCTTCCCCATTCCTTCCAATATCTCATGGACCGGGTAAGGGGTATAAACCTCTTCTATTTTCAAGCCTTTGCCTTTTATCTTTTCAAAAGCTTCTACCAAATCAAATTCGTTATCAAATACACCTACCATAACCTTGATATTACAATGTTTTTTTCTGTGTTAAAGGTCTTTCTCCTGCCGAATGATTTTCGGAACTTGCTGATTCCGCATGGTGGTCTTTCACAGGAATCGGTTTGTCAAACTTAGCCACACTCTTCACCTCCGAGACCGCAATCATCGGAATATATCGGAAGAATAAAAGCACTCCGGTAGAGAACATTCCAAGGGTTCCAATAAAGAAACCAATTTCAATAATACTTGGAGTATAGGTTGCCCAGTTAGCAGGCAAATAATTTTTTGTTAATGAAGTAATTACAATATTAAAACGTTCAAACCACATTCCAATATTGATAATGATAGAGATGATAAAAACAACCCACAAACGACTTCTTACCGCTTTAAACCAGAATAATTGAGGAACCAACGCGTTGAATGTAAACATCGCCCAGAACTGGAAGGCATAGTCCCCTGTTATCCGGTTATGAAAAAACGTATACATTTCGTATTCTGACCCGGAATACCAGGCCAGAAAAATTTCTGTCATGTAAGCAGTACCCATGATTAGCGAAATGAAGACAAGCACTCTACAAACGGCATCAACGTGACTATCAGTAATAAAGTCGGTCATATTATAAAGCTTGCGCATAAGGGTTACCAAGGTTAATACCATCGCAAAACCAGAGAAAATAGCTCCCACAACAAAGTAAGGAGGGAAAATTGTCGTGTGCCAACCAGGCTCAACAGCAACCGCGAAATCGGTTGATACAATTGAGTGAACTGAAACTACCAAAACAGCAGCGATGCCCCCCAACACAAAACTTAAGGCTTCGAAACGTAACCACTCTTTTGACGAACCGACCCAACCAAATGCAAAGAAACCATAGACAGCTTTCTTTATTTTTGACGTTGTTGTGTCACGAATAGTCGCAAAATCCGGCACCATACCGAAAAACCAAAAACTTGCTGAAATTAATAAGTAAGCTGAAATTGCCACGAAGTCCCAAAACAGAGGAGAATTGAAATTCACCCATAACGGTCCTCTGGTATTTGGATAAGGAAAAATAAAGAAAAACAACCAAGGTCTTCCCATGTGTAACAGCGGAAATAATCCAGCACAACCTACTGCAACAACAGTCATCGCCTCTGCAGCCCGATTAATTGCAGTACGCCATTTCTGACGTAAAATAAGCAGAAATATAGAGAACGCTGTTCCGGCATGACCGATACCAATCCACCACACGAAGTTGATGATGGCCCATCCCCAGCCGACTGTGTTATTAACGCCCCATGTTCCAATTCCCGTCGAAATGGTTACATATTTACAATAGATGCCCCATCCAAACATCCCAAGACTTATAATAAAGGCAATGTACCACCAAGTGGGTGTTTTGGCATCAATCGGAGCTAAAATTTCCTTCGAAATCTGCTTTAGGGATTTATCCCCGGTAATTAGCTTCCCTCTTACTTCAGTATTATACATAAATACAAGTTTTTATTTCTTCGCTTAGCCTTTGTTTCTCACCTTTGTCAGATATCCAACCGAAGGTAATGTATGTAATTCTTCCAATAAATGATAGTTGCGTTCATCCTTGAATAGCTTGCTGATTTTGCTTTCAGGATTATTTAAATCGCCAAATACGATTGCATTACCTGGGCATGATTGTTGACAAGCTGTTTTAATTTCACCTTCCTCAATCATTCGTCCTTCGAGTTTCGCAGTCTGCTTTTTCTCCTGAATGCGTTGTACGCACATCGAGCATTTTTCAACAACACCCCGAGAACGAACTGTTACATCGGGGTTTAGTACCATTCGGCCAAGATCGTTGTTGGCATTATAGTCAAACTTATTATTGTTGATGTATTGAAACCAGTTGAATCGACGTACACGATATGGACAGTTATTGATACAATACTTCGTACCTACACAGCGGTTGTATGCCATCTGATTAAGTCCTTCGGTACTATGCGGAGTGGCAGCAACCGGGCACACATTTTCGCATGGCGCATTATCGCAATGCTGACACATTACAGGTTGATTTGATACTTCTGGATTTGCGGGATCTCCGGAATAGTAACGGTCAACACGAATCCAGTGCATGATTCTACGATTACGAACCTGTTCTTTCCCAATTACCTGAACATTATTTTCAGCTTGACAAGAAATAGCACAATTTCCGCAACCGGTACACGAATTCAGATCAATAGCCATTCCCCAATGATGTCCTTTAAATTCAGGTTTATCATATAATGAAACAGAATGCTCCTCCGCTTCTTTATGAAGTTCGTTTCCGGCAGATGGATTCTTTAAATACTCATCCAAATTTGTTTCCCGAGCAATTGGACGACCTTCCATGGAATGGTGGGTCTGAGATAAAGCCAGGGGGTATGTCTTTCCCTCAATGTTTTCCACTTTCGCCTTTTCAATGAAATAACTGCGAGCTCCATTTTTTTCGTTCACATAAGGAAACATGTTTTTACCAACTTCATCGCCCACTTTCCCCGCATAACTTCTTCCGTAGCCTAAAGCAACGGCAATCGTATCAGCAGCTTGCCCGGGTTGTATAAATACTGGGAGTTCCAATCCATTAACAGAAATGACACTTTCATTCACTAAACCATTAGCCTCAGCATATGCAACCGAAACCGATGCATAATTGTCCCAACTTATTTTAGCAACCGGATCAGGAAGTTCCTGCAGCCAAGGATTATTAGCATATTTCCCATTTCCAATGGCTATTGTTTCATAAAGAACAATTTCAGTACCCGATTGAGGTGCTTGCAACTTAGAGCTTATTGTATTTAACCCTTTTGTTGAGTATTCAACTTCTGTCGACGTGAGGTTTTCAAAAATACCTTTCTGCAAGGCAGTGTTCCAGAACAATCTAAAATCACCTAAATCAGACTGTTTCGCATATTGATTGGTTTCCCATTCTTTTTTTATGAAGTTACCATAGGTTGTTTGATCATAGCCACTCCAATGTAACAGGCTTTCTTGCACATTTCGCGAATCAAACAAGCGTTCGATGGTAGGCTGAGCTAAACTGTATGAGCCTGCCTTAGGCTCCAAATCGTTCCATGATTCTAAATAATTAGGTTCCGGAAGAATATACTGACACAGGTTGGCAGTTTCATCTTTTCGTTCTGTAAATGATACTGAAAAATCCAAGTTACGGAGTGCCGTTTCAATATCCTTTCCTTGCGGATGATCGTAAACCGGATTTACCCCCCAAGCTAAAAGTCCTTTTATTTTTCCTTTTTTAAGATCGCGAACGAACTGATTCATTTCACTGTCAATCCCCTGTTTGGTCAACAATGGAGAGTCCCACAAAATTGTGTTCCCGTAATTATCAAGCAATTGATTCGTGGCATTAACAAGTAGTTGTACATTTTCATCGTTACTACCTGAAACAACAACCGATTGCCCTTCATTTTCGAGTAACTCTTCGGCTAACGAAGAAACATCTACAGTAGATTCAGGACCACTAATTGAATTTTCGCCCTTTGCTTTTGCAATGGCATTATATAAAGCCAACACAATCCCGGCTTCCTCTGATGGCTTGATTGGGAAACGCACATCCGCATTTGAACCAGTTAACGACATAGCCGATTCAAATTGGTAATGCCGCAACATATCCTTTTGGCCTTCATCCAATTTTCGACGCGATATATACCGCTTTGTATATTCAACTGGCGACAACCAAGTTCCTAAAAAATCGGCACCAAAGCTTACAACGAGTTTCGACTGATCGAAACGATAATCAGGGATGGCTCGTTTGGCAAAACTTTTTTGGTTGGCCGTTAGCATTCCTGATGCCGAAACTGCATCGTATTGAATCCAGCTTATATTAGGATAAGCTTCTAAAAACTGATTAATGATCTTTTTTGTAGAAGGAGAAATGATAGTAGAAGTTAACAAAACAACTGACTCGCTGCTTTCGGCTAAACTGTCCAATCCTGTTTTTATGGCATGATCAGCCTCTTCCCATGTAGTTTTGTTACCCTGAAAGCGGGGCTCTTTATAACGCGCACCGTCATACAAATTTAAGATTGAAGCCTGAACTCGTGCACTGGTTCCCTGTTGCGAAATTGAACTGAACTCATTCCCTTCAATTTTAATCGGACGTCCGTCGCGGACCTTTACCACTACACTGCAATAATCACCAGCATCAAAATACGACGAAGCATAGTAAGTTGCTTTCCCAGGAGTAATTTCTTCAGGTTTTACCAAATACGGAATAGCCTTTTCAACCGGTTTCTTACAACTGGCAACAATCGTTGTAGCAGCCAAACTAAACCCAAGTGTTTTTAAAAAATCACGACGTGACTTGTTATCCAAACCTTCACTTTCTTTATAAAGTAAACTTTTCTGTTTGGCTTCTTCCCGGGCTTCCCTGATGCGAAGTGCTTTCGGGTCTTCTAATTCTTCAAGACTTCTCCAATATGTCTTCATTCAATATTTTTTTTCAGGATAATCATTCAGTTAGTAGTGACAACGCATACAATCGTTCGCTCCAACATCTTCTGCCGTCACCTTTTTTAAATCGTCAATGCCCATTTCCTCATGCATTTTTTCAAAAGTTTCGTAATATCCATTTTCCGTAAATTGAACCTCTGTATCGCGGTGACAATTCACACACCAGCCCATCGACAGATCAGCATGTTGCTCCATCACATCCATTTCCTCAACTTGTCCGTGGCATTTCTGGCAATCGAGCTTAGCAACTCCAACGTGAATAGCATGACTAAAAAATACGTGATCAGGTAAATTATGTAATCGAACCCATTCTACCGGATCCTTCGTCTCTACGGCATTAATAATTTTTGAAATTTCGAATTTGCCCGAATTTGTTCCTTCTCGAATCAATACATGACAATTCATACATAAATTCATAGCAGGAATACCGGCAGACTTACTTTGTTCAACGGTATGATGACAATATTTACAGTCGATACCATTTTCTCCGGCATGTACTTTATGCGAAAATTTAATTGGCTGATCCGGCGCATACCCTTCTGATCGTCCTAACTTAATCCCCTCTTCAACTAACATCTTCAGTTGGAATCCAAAAGCAATTAACAATACAAGTACGGGTATGAAACGATATTTTATTTTCCGGAAAAAAATAAGTTCTAATAATGCCCAAGTAATTAATAGGCCTAAGAAGATAAAAAGTAGCAAATGATTTATGCTAGGCTTTAATGGAGTAGGTCCGGAAATAGCCAAATCATCCAAATAAACTTTAATAGCCTTCACATCTCCATCTTCAAACTCAAATCCCTGGTGCACTTTAGCCATCATTCCAACTCCCGGATTCATGACCACGCTTTTGAAGGAAGCGAAATCTTTGTTTAAATATTTCTCGGCAATAGCGATTGCCGAAGGATTCCAATTTAATGTATCCGTTGGTTTCAAATTATGGCAAGAAACACAAGCCTGATGATTGATATTTTGGGGTAAAAGACCTCTAAAAAAACGTTCGCCACGCTTAATATCGTTTCGGTAATGACCAAATTTGTGCTCTTCAGCAGGTTTGGTCCTAGCTGATGCCGTTTCATTCGAAACAGTATCTGGATTTGCAGCTGATCCTGTAGTATCAACTTGTGTTTCTGAGCCAGTTTCATGGACTTCTTTAGCAGTAACGGAATCCGATAGGGTTGGTACTGAAAATCTTACAGCGCTGTCGCTTGCTGAATCTTGTTTACTTTGTTGGGTTTGTGATTCAGTAAAAGCCGGTGCCGAGAAAACAAAAATTGACATGAGGAAAACGAACAGAAAACCCTTTGGGGAAAACCCGGATTTCCATAAAACAGGGAACTTAAGTTTCATTCTATAAGCTTTAGTAAGTTTTTTTTCAAACCTAGGATTTTGCGACTCATCAGAATTAACAAATTTTTTACTTTATGGTTTTCCATTGAAGCTAAAAAGTTGGTCAAAAAAAAACGCTCCAAGTTAATCACCGACTAAAGAAAGCCAAAATATTCATTAAACAACTGACTTCTAGCACTATTTTAAATTAATCGACGTCGATTATATAATTAAAGTCTATGCCTATTTTTTTCACATAGACAAATTCAATTAAAATTATTCGAGATTCTCAGTAAGTTTTCGAACGATCTTCAGACTGTCAAGAAATTCTTTTGCAATAACCCGGACAATTGTATAAACCGGAATTGCCAGAATCATACCTAAAATCCCTGCAACACTTCCGGCTGCTAAGATCACCAGAAAAATTTCCAGCGGATGAGCTTTCACACTGCTTGAATAAATCAGCGGCTGAAACAATATATTATCAATAATCTGTACCGAAGCGAAAACAAGCAACATAAAACCCAACAAGGGCAAAGTATGCGACGAAAAATCGGCATTAAGATTGATTGCAATACCTATTAGTAAACCAACTGTCGCCCCCATCCAAGGACCCAAGTAGGGAATTACATTAAACAAACCGCAGAATAAGCCAATTACCACGGAGTGGCTAAACCCCACACCAACAATAGTCAGCCCGAGGGTTACCAAGGTTCCCACCATTGTTACCTCGAACAGTAAACCAATAAAGTAACGCCGAAGTAAATTATAGATCGAATTCAAAATTCGATCAACTTTTTCTTCGTACCCCGATGGTACCATGAGAATTATGCCTTCTTTAAACATATTTTCTTCCTTTAAAAAGAAGAATGTAATAAATGAAACCGAGAAAAAAGCAACGAGTAACTCGCCCAATGTGCCGGCAACAAATCCAAAAATTCCGGTTAACTGCGAAAACTGCATTCTATCTCCAATCTGTCCTCGCAATAGTTCAACCAAGTTAGCACTAGCATCAACATTACGTTCCTCTCCGACAAAATCCATCCACTGCCTGATTGGTTTTTCAACAATTTGCAGAACCGCATTAAAATCGATGGTGGAGAGCTGCTCGAACTCTGCCACCAGTAGTGGAATCAAAAAGCGAACTGATCCGATAAAAAAGATCCACAGAAGTAATATGGTGGAAAAAGCCGCAAGGGTATATGGAACCGAAAAACGACCAATATGAATGCCATGCAAAAAGCGAACGACAGGACGGCCAATCAGCGATAAAACAGCAGATATTAATATATAAGTGACAATATCGCTAAAGTACCAAACCAAAAACAGAAAGACAAAAACACCGACAGCTATCAATAAATTCTTTGTCCACCCCTGCACCTTAATCATATAATAACTTTTTATACAAATATACCGGAATAATTTAAGTTAGAAAGTTTAAACATCAAACATAACACAAGCCCTACAAATCTGAAAGACCAACGATCAATTTGTTATTTCACATGGCTATCCATATAAAATAACAACAAGATTATTCATATTTTTTTGATAAATTTGTTTTACGCAAATAACGAATATGAGAGACAAAAAGCTTACCGCCCTTATTGTTGATGACGAAAAAGAAGATCGGGACATACTAACATACATGCTTAAAGAGTATAAAGAGGTTACGATTATCGATCAGGCCGAAAGTACGGAGTCGGCACTTTTCAAATTCTTAGAACTCAAACCCGATATTGTTTTTCTCGATTTAGTGATGCCCGGAAAAAACGGCATGGAGCTTATTTCTCTTTTGAAGAAACAAAAAATAGAAACAGACATTGTAATTGTTAGTGCCTACCGTGATATGGCCATAGATGCGATTAAAAATGAAGTTTACGACTTTCTACTTAAACCGATTGGACCGCGAAAACTACATAAGGTAATTGCTAATATTGAAAAAAGAAGAGACAAGGCAAATAACACACATCTAGACAACTTGCTTGACAATTTCAAACATGAAACAAAACTTAGGCTCTCTTCAACCAACAGTCATATATTGGTTGACCCAAATGATATTTTATATTGCGAAGCCGAAGGGACCTACACGCGGATTCATTTAGAAAACGGAAACGTTGAACTAGCCAACACATATCTTGGAAAGATTGAAGATTTTCTAATTAAAAACAATAATTTTTTCAGAATTAGTAGACGTCACCTAATAAATATTGATAAACTCTGGCGAGCAAACAAAGCTGACAATTCCTGCATTCTAATCGCCAATAATGAGGAATTAAAATTGTACGGCTCAAAAAAACAGATTAGAGAACTTTGTAAAATCGACAATCCTGAATAATGGTTTTAAACAAGACGATAACGGCTATCATTATTGACGACGATGAAGAAGCAATCGCTCTTCTCGAAATTTACCTGAAAGCCTTTCAGGAGATTGAAATCGTTGACAAAACCACTAGTCCCAAACAAGGTGTTAAGCAAATAATCAGGAAGATGCCGGACATTGTTTTTTTAGATATTGATATGCCGGACATTAATGGGCTGGAAGTTGCAGAGGTTATCAAGGACAATCAATTGAGTACCGAAATTGTATTTACAACAGCGCACAGCAAATATGCCTTTAAATCGTTAAACTTAGAACCACTGGATTACCTTGTAAAGCCTTTTGGTCCCGAAGAATTGATCTCTGTTGTTAACCGTTACAAAACAAGAATTAAACGGAAAGAATTAGAGCGCAGCATGGACATCTTCATCCAAAATAACAGGCCTGTAAAAAAGGTAAAACTCACGACAAAATCCGGTGTCGTATTTATTAATCCACAAGAGATCATGCTGCTTCAGGCCAAAGTAAATTATAGCATTGCACATTTGTCCAACGGAAGTATTGAACTAATTACTCAACCGATGCAAAAAATCATCGATTTAATGGATTTTTCAAGCCTGGTAAAAGCAAACCGCTCATCTTATATCAATATCCAATATTTACGCAAAGTTGACCGCCGGAATAAAATATGCTTGTTAACTCACAAAGACATTGTTATTGAGGAACCAATCAACCGTTCAAGCATTTCTTTCTTCGAAAAGTTGAATTGCTTCCCCATCACCTGATCCATTTAACCTAGCTCTTCAGCAAGGCAAAATCAAGAACATCACTGATGTTCTTTACAAAATGAAACTTCAACCCCTTCAAATAAACGTCCTTAATTTCCTCCAAATCTTTCTCATTATCCGCGGATAAAAGAACCTCTTTGATACCTGCACGTTTTGCTGCCAGAATCTTCTCTTTGATTCCTCCAACCGGCAGCACTTTACCGCGTAATGTAATCTCGCCAGTCATCGCAATATTCTTTCGTACTTTTCTTTTCGTTAAAGCCGAGGACAATGAAGTTACCATCGTAACACCTGCCGAAGGACCATCTTTGGGAATCGCTCCCTCCGGAACATGAACATGGAAATTATTTTTATCAAACATTTCCTGTTCCAGCCCCAGCTCCTCGCGATGTGATTTTAAATATTCCATTGCCAGCATAGCAGATTCTTTCATCACTTCTCCCAGATTCCCGGTCAATGTCAAACCTCCTTTTCCAGTACTTAAACTAGACTCTACAAATAGAATTTCACCACCATGAGCAGTCCAGGCCAAGCCGGTAACAACGCCGGGGATCTCATTGCCCTGATAGCTTTCACGCGTATATTGAACCACACCCAGGTATTCCCGAATATCTTCTTTGGTTAATTTCTTATTATAAGGTTCTTCGAAAGCAATTTTTTTAGCTATTCGACGGATAATCTTGGCAAGCTTTTTATTCAATTCACGTACACCCGATTCGCGCGTATAATTTTCAACAACATGTTCAAGAATATCCTTCGTAAAGGAAACCTGATTTTTCTTCACCCCATGATCCTTCAATTGCTTAGGAAGCAAATGGCGCTTGGCTATTTCGATCTTTTCCTCAACAATATATCCGTTTACATCGATCAACTCCAAGCGGTCACGCAAGGGAGCTGCAATGGTATTCAGCGTATTGGCTGTCGCCACAAACATCACATTAGACAAGTCATAATCGACTTCCACATAATTGTCATGAAACTCTGAGTTTTGCTCAGGATCGAGCACCTCGAGTAAAGCCGAGGCCGGATCGCCATGAAAATCCTGCGAAACCTTGTCAATCTCATCAAGAATAAAAACGGGATTTGAGGTTTTTGCTTTCTTAATATTTTGCAAAATACGTCCCGGCATTGCTCCAATGTAGGTTTTCCGATGACCACGAATCTCAGCTTCATCCCGCAGTCCACCAAGGCTCATGCGAATATACTTTCGGTTAAGTGCTCTTCCGATTGACTTTCCAAGCGAAGTTTTACCGACTCCTGGAGGACCATACAAACACAAAATTGGAGCTTTCATATCCTTCTTCAATTTCAAAACAGCCAGGTGCTCCAAAATCCGTTCTTTCACTTTCTCCAATCCATAATGATCTTCATCCAACACCTTTTGTGCATGTTTCAGGTCAAAATTATCCTCAGTATATTCATTCCAAGGAAGCTCAAGCAATGTCTGACAATAGGAGAATTGAACTGAATACTCACCAGCTGCTGGATTTAATCGATGCAGTTTGGTTACCTCTTTATCGAAAAAAGCAGCAACTTCTTCGCTCCACTTTTTATCCTTGGCAGCTTCTTTCATATCAGCAATTTCCTGCTCTATCGGATTGCCTCCAAGCTCATCCTGAATGGTTTTCATTTGCTGATTAAGCAGATATTCACGCTGCTGCTGATCTAGATCCGTTTTTACTTTGGTTTGAATATCGCGTTTCAACTCCAACATTTGAACCTCTTTCACCAAGTATGAAATGGCTTGTATTCCACGCTCGCGAACATCAGCAATTTCGAGCAATTTCTGTTTCTCCTCAACCTCAAGGTCAGTGTTAGAACAAATAAAGTTGATCAGGAAGGTGGAGTTTTCGATATTCTTAACGGCGAAAGTTGCCTCTGGAGGTACATTACTGGAATATTGAGCGACCTTAATTGACAAATCTTTAAGAGATCCAACGACAGCACTGAATTCAGTATTATTCTCTGCTGGTAAGATTTCGTCAAGCAAAGTAACCTGCGCTCTAAAATAAGGGAACTCTTCCTGATAACTGGTCACTTCAAACCTCCGTTTACCTTGAATAATAACAGAAGTTGACCCATCAGGCATCTCAAGAACTTTCAAAATTTGAGCGACCGTGCCGACCTTGTACAAGTCTTTTTGTTCCGGATCATCAATGCTGCCATCCTGTTGAGTCACCGTTCCCAATAATTTATCCCCACGAAAAACATCTTGAATGAGTTTCAGTGATTTTTGTCTTCCAACTGTAATCGGAATAACAACACCGGGGAATAATACTGTATTTCGAAGTGGCAAAATTGGCAGTACTTCGGGTGCCTGAAAATTTTTCAGTTCTTCTTCATTTCCATCGGCAATGATTGGAATAATTTCAGAATCATCGTCTCCCATACCTGTGAATATCATATTTTTTAATGAATGACCTCTATTTTCTCCCATTATATTTTCTCTTTCTCTATCAGTGTGACAATCTGACGTAAAATTAGCAGTATTAATTCAGGGCTACTATTAGTCAATAGCCATGCCAAAAGAAGTTGATGCAAGTTTAAAAACTGCGAAAGACCGAAGTCCGATCGAAAACAGTAGTTAGTATTTGTTTATCAATTTCGGTCAACTCCCGATTTCGACGTGTCATCACTTTTTCAGCGACACTAAAAACACTTTTTAGTTGATGAAGCTTAAAACCTCCCGGACCTCCATCGGCAAACGAAGGAACAAACTGTCGTGGAAACCCGGTTCCATGAATATTGCAGCCCACGCCAACAACCGTTCCGGTATTGAACATGGAACTAATACCCGCTTTGGAATGATCTCCCATGATCAGTCCGCCAAACTGCAATCCGGTCTTATAAAAACGGCCTGTCGTATAATTCCACATTTTAACCGGCTCGTAGTTGTTTTTTAGGTTCGAAACATTGGTCCCGGCGCCTAAGTTACACCACTCGCCCAAAACCGAGTTTCCTAAAAAACCGTCATGTCCTTTATTGGAATATCCAATCAGAATTGATTGACTGATTTCGCCACCAACTTTCGAAAATGGACCAATGGTTGTTGCTCCGTATATTTTACTTCCCATGTTCACCACCGCATGATCGCCCAACACAAAAGGGCCGCGAATAAATGATCCTTCCATTATTTCGGCATCTCTACCAATGTAAACGGGCCCGGCTGTCGCATTAATCGTAGCAAATTCGAGTTTCGCTCCCTGCTCCACGAAGATATCCTCCGGATGAATTAACTGATTTGTATGACTAATTGGCTCTGATTCACGATCGGCTGTCAACAAGTCAAAATCCAACTGAATTTGCCGGGAATTAAATTCGGTCAAATCCCATGGATATTGAATCAGATCCAATTCTCCGGAAAAATCCATCCATTGAATTTCAGCAGTATTTTCATAAAAAGAGTCGGATGCTGCTTCGTCAACAAGAGCGACAATTGGCTGGCCATTCCACACAATTCCTTGCCCTAACTGAAGTTTTTTCACCTGAGCAATCAACTCATCTGTTGGACAAACATGAGCATTGATCAGTAAATTTTCAGTTGCGGTTACTTTGGGATATTTAGCTTGCAAATAGCTTTCTGTTTGCCATGAAAACTTTCCTTTAAGACGCTTTTCCCATTTTTCGGCTATCGTTAAAATTCCAGTTCGCAGCTCAGAAACAGGACGAGTAAAACAAAGTGGCAACAGGTTTTCCCACCCCGGAGAATCCAACAAAATTGCATTCATGACGATTTTTTTTTCAAAAGTAGACAAAAAAAAAGCTCCGCAAAAGCGGAGCTCATATATCGTATTTAAACGTAGATTACTTTTTCTTGCTATCCATGTGTTTCTTATAGCGGTTCATGAATTTGTCAACACGTCCAGCAGTATCAACCAATTTCATTTTACCGGTATAGAATGGATGCGAACTACTTGAGATCTCCACTTTCATCAATGGATACTCAACTCCGTCAACCACTTCAGTTTCTTTTGTGTTAACGGTTGATTTCGTCAAATAAACCTGGCCATTTGACATATCTTTAAACGCTACTACGCGATAATTTTCCGGATGTATTTCTTTTTTCATTGCTGATTCTTTTTCAACTTTATTTCAATCGGTGTGCAAAGATACTTTCCTATTTTAAATTTCCAAAGAGTTTTTCTTCTTTTATTCATCTTTTTCAGCTCCAATTATTGGAGCCCGCTCAAACGGCTTGTTCCGATCAAACAGATAGCGCATGGTATGATGTGTTTTTACATGTTTTCCTCCTACTGATTCGTACAACGAAATGATTTTAGGGTTAAAATCTCCAGCCCAGGAAAGCTCAACCTCAGTATACTGTGGCTTTTTCTTCATCAACTTATCCTGATGCCAGAAAATAGCAGACTCAATACCGGACTTTTGAAACTTTGGAACGACACCCATAATTAGGATACGCGTACGTGTAATTGTCTTTCTCTTTTTGTAATACAGAAATTTCAGCATGTTGATGAAATTCAGTTTTCCGTTCAGCTTTTGCAATACCTGGTTGATATCTGGCACCATTACAAATAATGCGATGGGTTCATCTTCATGATATGCAAACCAAATCATTTCCGGATCCAGCACAGCCTTCGAATCCTTAATAAAGTCCCGTAGGTCCTGCGGATCCAGAGGATTAAAATGCTCGTGAAACCGCCAGGCCTCATCATAGATATAGCTGAAATCTTTGATAAACTTCTCCGTATCGTTATAATCGAAATGCTTAAAACTATATCCCGGCTTTTGTGCTACCCAACCTGCGATTTTCCAGAAACGTTCCGGAAATGGCACCGAATAGTCCAGGTGATAACTAAATTGCTCAAAGTAAACTTTGAAACCATAGCTGTCAAATAGCTTTTGGTAGTATTTCGGGTTGTAAGGCATGCCATAACCTTGTGGCATAAATCCATCTACCAATAAGCCCCAATTCATGTAATTTTCGCCAAAGTTTACAGGTCCATCCATGGCCTCCATTCTGCGCTCCTTGAGCCAATCGCGAGCCGTATCAAATAACAAATTAGCTACCTCCTGATCATCAATACACTCAAAAAAACCACAACTTCCGGTAGGTTGCTCAAACGTTTTTGCTTTATCGTAATTGATAAACGCAGCAATACGTCCAACAGGATCACCCGATTGATCAACAATCACCCACCGTTCAGCTTCTCCATGTTTAAATGAAGGATTTTTCGCAGGATCAAAGGTATTTTCAACCATCCCCTGAATTGGCGCTGCCCAGTTTTTATCACCCTTATAAATAAGGTGTGGCAACTTGTGAAAGAGCTTTATTGTTTCTGAATTATTGACCTTTTGTAATTGCATGTGCTTGGTTAATTGTTTTAGTTGTCAAGATACGACTATTTATATTCGTAAAAGATGATTTTTTAATTAGTCTTCAATAATTGCCGAACGCTTAAATTCTTTTTCTCGGTCAAATAAATAACGTAGGGTCTGGTGTGTGATGGTCTTTTTTCCGCCTACCGCTTCAAAAATTGAAATCATTTTCGGATTAAAATCGCCCACCCAACTGAGTTCCATTTCGTTGTACCAATCCTTTCTCAAAAGTACTTGCCTTAGTTGGTAAAAAATAGCCGACTCAATACCCGACTTTTGAAACTTCGGAATAACTCCCATTACAATAACTCGACAACGGTTAATTACCTTTCTTCTTTTCAAATAATATAAACGAATCAACTTAAGTAAGTTCATTTTTCCACTTGGGAAGTATTTTATCAACTGATTCGCATCGGGGATCATCATAAAAAATCCGATTGGCACACCTTCTTTATAAACAAACCAAATGAATTCCTCCTCCAATATCAACTTCGATTGGCTAATCATATCGCGTAAGTCCTGCGGATCTATTGGCTTATAATTATCATGCTTACTCCAGGCCTGATCGTATATATCGATAAAATCGCGAATGTATGTTTCTTGATTTCTAAATGTGAAATTCTCAAAAGTGTAACCCGGTTTTTTAGCCGTCCATGCCGCAATTTTCCAAAAGCGTTCAGGCAAATCAGGGCTTGTAATATCTAAGTTATAACTAAATTGCTGATAGTAAGTTTTGAAACCATAATTATTCCACAGCTTATGATAATAGGCTGGGTTATAATTCATCCCAAAGGTCTGCGGTATAAATCCATCAACAAGCAACCCCCAGTGAAAAAAGTTTTCACCAATATTTATTGGTCCATCCATAGCTTCCATTCCCTCAGCAGTCAACCACTTTTTAGCGACATTGAACAAAGCATCGGCCACCTCCTGTTCATCAATACACTCAAAAAAACCAACTCCTCCGGTTGGTTGATCAAATTGATGGGCATAATTTGACGAATGGAAGGCAGCAATTCTGCCAACAGGTTTACCTTCTTTGTATGCAACCCAACGGGACGCTTTCCCTTTTTTCAGGGTATTATTCTTCTCCGGATTGAAAATATCCTCAATCATCATCCGAAGAGGTGCAATCCAATTTTTGTCGTGCTTATATATTGAATAAGGAAGCTGATGAAATGCATGAATCAGCTTTTTGTTTGTCACCTGTATTAGCTGCATTTATTTTATCTTAATTTGAGAGCATCGAAATTAATACTTATCGTCAGAAAACAAAAACAGGAACCGGAGTTCCTGTTGTATTTTGAATATCTATCTTAATGAATCCAAGGCTACTAGCTTAGCAAATTTTAAGATTCTTTACAATCTAATTTCAACTGATTTTAGTTACGGCTACTCAGTTTCGATAGCAGCCTCAATATTTCAAGGTACAACCACACCAAAGTAACCATTAATCCGAAAGCTCCATACCATTCCATTATTTTGGGAGCTCGAGCCGCAGCTCCTCTTTGAATAAAGTCGAAATCCAAAATCAAGTTTAATGCAGCAACCGCAACGACTACCAAACTAAACCCTATGCTAAACAAACTGTTGCCATGTAAAAAACCGAAGTTAGCTCCAAACATGCCTGCGATAAAACTTATAAAATAAATCAGCGCAATTCCTCCGGTAGCGGCCATAATGGCCATTCGAAACTTGCCAGTTGCCCGAATTTTTCCTGAGCGAAACAGAAACAGCATAATAAAAAACACACCAAAAGTTAAAGCCACAGCACGCATAACCAATCCCGGGTATTGCGCTTCGAAAAAAGCAGAAATACCTCCAAGGAAAAGCCCCTCGAAAACAGCATAAATTGGAGCAGTAATATTAGAATATCGCGGAGAAAAAACGGTAATCATCGCAACAATAAAGCCGCCTATTCCACCGCCAATGAGCCACGGAGCAACGACCGAAAATGCTCCTTCAGGTGAGCTATAATCATAAACGCCAAAAAACTCCCGCCAGGTAAACGCAGCGGCAAAAGCCAATATCAGGAACATCAGGCCAGTTTTATTTATCGTCCCATCAATGGTCATAACATCAGTTTGAGTACCAGTTTGCACCTTGCTAAAAACTGAATTCCCAAAAACCGGATTTGATGATTTTGTCAAATTCATAATTCAAAAATTTAAATTGTTCGTGTCGATAACTATAAAAACCATACCATGATTTTTATACTGTCATTTTGTACTTTAATGATACAACCATGAAAAACTGTTAAAGTTCGACGAAATCTTCGAGTAGCAAATTGGCCATTTTCTGTGCCTGCTCCTCTTCCATTTCTTTTGCTAAGTTCAGAAATTCAACACACCGTTCTTTTAAAAAATCACTCCGATTACCCACAATCAGCAAACTGCGGTAAATAATTTGTCCAAGTTCCGGATCTTTAATCAGAGGAATAAGAACTTCAAAGAATGGCTCAAACATTTCATCAATGGCCTTTTTATCTACCATTGCAAGTCGTCCCATCAGGTGCAGTCCTGTAAATCGGACCAAATGCTTTTTACCACGGCACCACTCCAGCGCTTTCACATAAGCAAATTTCGACTGCACAAACGAGTTCGAAACAGCCTGCTCGGCAATCTCCGAAGTAGCAAAGCTTTTCGTCCAAAAATCCAGTTGTTCTTCAGTCATTTTTTCAGGTTTATCCAACAAAGTAGCCATAATCATACTTTCGCGCCACTGCTTATTCCAAAGTTTTAGAGCCAGTAAATGATTTTTTTCGTACTGTTTAGCCAACTCACGCAACGAAATAATGGAAGCCCCCCAGTTAATTTTGTACACCAAGCCCATCGCTTTCATTTGAGCAACCGTTTCTCCATTTTTCAAAAGCCGTATTTTAGCAAGAATCTCTCGAAACTGTTTATCAACCGACGGATCATCAATTAATATATCCATATCAATAAATTACAAACTCAACCAAATAAAATAGAATTAGCAAAAGTAAGGAATAGATAAGGTGTCTGGAAATGTTCTGGTATTTTGTTATTGAAATATTCAATTTATTTTGAACCATTACGATCAAATACAGTTTTTCGAACAAGTAAGCGACCACCGTAGCATAGGCAACTCCGGCAATTCCCCAGAACTGAACAAACCAAAGGCTAAGCGCTACATTAAGCAACAACTCCCAAAACGATGCCCAGGCGATCGATTTTGTTTGCTTTAGACCAGTCAGAAGTGTTTGAGGAAAAACCAACCGACTAACAATGAGTAACAAGTATATATTGAACACCGTCGCACTTTCGGCAAAATGGGAATTAAAAACAATGGGAAACAACTCGTGACTCGCCACCAACAAGGTCGCAGAAAGTGGAAAGAGGTAATTCGCCAGGCGAATAGACTCTCTTTTAATTTTTGTGAGTGTTTCGGTCAGCAAATCCCTATTCGAAAATTCTGGCAACAGAGCATTACTAAACGCGTTGGCCAATAACAGCACAAAAGGTAACTCACGCGCACCATATCGGAACACTGCAAACGCCGCTTCATCAAACTTTGAGGTAATGATAAATCCATCTACATATTGAGCTGAACCACCCAACAAAGCAGATAAAATAAGAGGTGAAGAAAGCTTCAGATGCTCCTTCATAAATGTCCATGAAAAATGATTCTCCTGAGCACGCACAATCAGAAGCAGCAAATAAGCATAGCGCATAAAAGCTGTCAATACTAATCCATACAATGAGAATTGAATGGGCATTCCGAAAACAGTTGGCAGACTGACCAAAAGCAGCAACACCGAAAAACTGATACCGCCATACAAGACGATAGAACGAGTTTGATTTCGCAGCAAGAAAAAATACTCAACCAAATTGGCAGGGACACTAAAAAAAAGATAAGCCAGCAACAGGTAGAGATAAGGGAATGAATCAACACCAATACTTTTGCCGACAACAGGCTGACTAACTACAACTAAAGTCCCGATAACCAAAACGGTAAAAAAACTGATTAGCAAAAACGCATTGAAAACCGGAGATTGCGCCACTGCTCTTTCATCCTTTGAAATGGGCAGCAAGCCACGAATCAGACCATTCAGCCAAAAGAAACTAACGGCACCAGCCAGAAACAAAAATTGTTCGTATTCTCCAATCGACTCAGTGGTCAAACTGGTTTTGGCAAAAACGATACCAATCAGAATAAAAGCACCAAACCGCAACAGGTGGAAAATCTGCAAAGACGAAATATTGGTCAGCTTAAATTTCATTGGTCAAATCTAAAACTAAATACGCAAAGGACAAACGAAAATCAATCCACTCAAAACTTACATGCTGGCTGACATGACATGAGTTTTAATGGACACAGTCGTATTCGAAATGGGCGACATCCTCTCTATTTTTTTTCTAATGTATTCAGAAAAAAACGTTGCATTTCATTTCCCAATACACACGTTCCCTATTCTTCCACAAAGTACCGTAATTGATCAAGCATGATCGGAACATCATCCTTATCAACCTCCTGATTGATAAGCTGCGGCAAATCTTCGTAAAAAACCTCCATAAATTCATTTTCAGAGAACCCTGCTTTGGAAATCGACTGTTTGTAATATTCCAAAGCTGATTTCCGGTTTCCCAAGCTCCACTGCACATGTCCCATGTTCATCAAATCATGCTTATTAGGCTCATCATCCATCAACTTCTGAAAATATTTTTCTGATTGTTCCTTTTTACCAGTCAGAAATGAACACCAAGCAATTGGACGCCATACTTTTTTGTTCCCTGGTTTTAGATATTCTACCTTGAAATAATATTTTAGCGCTTCATCAAACCGATCCAACTCGAGTAAACAATGACCAATATTGAGGTGGTTATTCAAATCGTCAGGGTTCATCTTTTCAACCTCATGGTAGTATTCCAAGGCTTTTAAAGGCTGCTTAAGATTTCGATAACACAGTGCGATTTTCTTCAAATTCCACAAACGATTTAAATCAAACAGCTCTGCTTTTTGGTATACATCGAGTGCTTTATTATAATCACCCAGTTTTTGATAGCTAAAGGCAATTTTTTGATACAATTCAGCATCTTTCCTTTCTTCCAGTAAGTATTCAAAAATATCGATCACCTCCTGAAAATAATTCTTCGAAAAATAGTACTCCCCAACATTTCGAAGTATCGTTTTATCTTCTTTCAGAATATTTCCCAATGCCGTCTTGTTATGAAAATCAAACCGCCAACTGAACACATCATCAAAGTCCTTTTTCCGCGGATGTAGCTTATAAAACCGGTACAAATCCTGAATATATTGATTGGAGATGAACCCCGCTTTTCTGCCCGGATCGGTAAGCGCTTCATCTTGTTCAATCTCCTGAGATTGGTTCATCTCGGCTTTAATCCCCTGCAACATAAACTCCCGACTTTCTTTCGGGATATTCTGCATACTCAGGCAAAACGAATATTTATCAGAGTTACACAAAATAGGCGCAGTGCTTATCGTTTCAACAAAGCCTCGGGTTATTTCATCCGAAAGATCCAACTTATCATTCAGGCTCGGATTATCAGCAAAAAACGGAATGAACCAGTTGGCTATTTCATTAAAAAACGGAAACGATTTCAGCATCGAAAACGATCCCATAAAAACATCGGCTCCCTCCATTTGTAATTCCGAAAACTCTTCCATTTTATCCATCAAACCGGGTGAATCTTTGAAAATATCCTGCCACTCCGGATTTTTATCATCCGAAAGTCCTTCTTCCATCAGACTGTCCAGATTGATTTTGTCTTTCAGGTTCGGACTAATCTTAATCATCTCAGGAAGTAATTCATTGTGAATTCGTTGCTGTAGCTTCTCCGTTTCCTTGCTACGAATTAGCTGCACAATAACCCGCTCAAGGTTTCGCTTGAACTCAGCATCTTCATTCATAATTTTCAATCTTCCTGTTAAGTCTGAGTAGAATGGTATTCGTGCGTCGTATTGATAAAGAGCTATTACTAAACCGACCAATGCACGCTGACTCACAACCATGTCTTTTACCTTGTAAGCATCAAATAACAAACTGAATTTCTCTGAATCAAAATAACGCTGTAAACTCAAGGTTAAAGCGGTAACTAAAAGTGCTTTGTACGAAACTACAATTGACGGGCTGGTTAAAACCCGTTTGAAAAACTGAACTTCATTAACATTCAGGTGATCGCGAAACCAAAAATGATAAAACAAACGCAACATTTGTTCATGATGCTTTTCTACTTCAGCTTGTTTATCCTGATCGGTTATTTCCTTTCCTTCAGTGATTACTCGGAGTTCATCACCTAAATAATAAGCTTCAAGCTCCATGAAAAATGAATCAAAATCGGAAATAAACTGATCCTTGAAAGATCTTTGCTTTTCATATTCAAGAGATGATGCGTATTTCAACCGAATGGTTTCATTTACTTTATCAGCTAGTTCAAAAGCAGACTCAATTAGTTTGCGATACACCTTCTGTCGCTCCGGATCCTGAATACCTTCAACAGTATACTGAAGCATATAATGATAGGTTTGATCTAGTTCGCGCCATTCATCGTAAAAAACACCCAAGCCATTTTCACTGATGAGTTCCTTCAATAAATCGAATGCCAGCTTCAACTTACGCTCTGTCAGGTTGTGGCATATCTCTGTATATCGTTTATGTAATTCTTTATTTGTCATTACGATTATCATTTTTTTTAAAGATACGAAAAACCAATACCATCAAAAAGCACTCCAACGCAAATATGACTGCCAGATGTGCAGCCAAAAAACTCACCTGGAAAAATTGTCAAGAGAAACGAGCATGTAGAAGTTTTTACGCAAAAAAGGATTATTAGCAAGATACACACATCGCAATTGAAAAGTATAAATTGTAAACGGATGAAATTTAATGGCATCGCTTCTTCACGACGAGAAAAAAATCAACTAGATTGCTAAATTAATTTTGAACTTTAACGACAAGTTATCCTTGAAAGACTCTAGTTGATAAGGACCGAGTCGGTAAAAAGCTCCGGCTCCCAATTTTACCAGCCCCACCCGAACCAATTTTGTGCCCAGCAAGCCCGCTTCATAATACCCTTTGGGAATTGATGTATAACGTAAAGAAAAGTTAATTTGATCATCGTATTCCGATTTGCCGACCCCAGCATTGAAAACCATAAAAATATCAGGATGGTTTTGTTTATCGCGAAACAATACCGGACCTAAATTATGTCTCCAGAAAAATGCTAACAACTGATCGGTAACAAACTCGTTCACCCGCATAGTCGCAAATGAGTTGTCGTTGTAATTAGAGACTAGCTCTGAGCGAGAAAAAGGCGGACTTGCCAGTAAATTCATAACACCCCCCGATTTCCGCAGCGAACCAAGCAAAGTAAATTCACTCTCACCAAGTTTACCAAACATGTAAGAATCGTTCAGTTTGAATTCAACAGCTTGATAGGGTCTGTCTGAATATTGATCCAATGCTCGTTCGAAATTGAAGTGAATTACCGGAAACCGTCCTCCCTTGGAAAATATTTCACCGCGCTGCCGAAACAATTTTTCTTTAAATGTCAAGCGAAATTGAACACCCACTAAATGATAATTAATCAACGGATCGGTTATGGATCCATCCAAAAATGTCGGGTTATTGAGCTGGTAGTTCTTCCAATAAACGTTGGAAATAAAGGAAGGTAGAATACGAGCAACAAAGCCAGCCTGATAAATTTCGTGATAAGTAAAATGAGTCCGATACCACACGTCTAATTGTTGGGATATGAATGGTTTTGGCTGTTCTAAAAAATCAATGCTTCCATCTTCTTTAATATCGTTTTCGTAATGCACAAAAAAACGGCTATCACTCGCCGAGTCGAGCCGAAAAAACAGATCTCCACCAAACTTGCTTTCATCATCGAGAAACCCATAACGATAATAGCCTTTCAAAGATAAGAACCTGTTGAAATCTTGATTCGTCTGAAAACCTAATCCCAGCTGAAAACCTTCGAAGCGATTATAATTGACAAGGCGATCAAGCAAAATATCGACTTTACCAACCGGATATCGCCAGCTCGAAAGTGACTGCACCAGTTTTAACTGATCACTTTTATCGATCTGTAGTCCCAAGATATCAACAGATCGCACCGCTGAACCATCGACTGGGTTGCCAACCGATACTGGGGCATAGCTAGTCTGCTGCTGCTCCTCATTATCCAACGAAGCTTTGGAATCCTTTCGTTCAAAAAAAGAATCACCAAACGGAATATTTAGTTGACTGCCCGTTATAAAACTTTTCCCTGAAATCTGAACATCAAGAGATTCTGATGGAAATTCCTGAAGCTTGAAATTTTTAATTCCGATTTGGAATACCATAGATTTTGGAAACCATTGCCCAGATGGTAACTGGTTATGAAGTTGATGGAGTGAAAAATCAAGTTTATCTTGAGTTGAATGAGTCGCATTTATTTGCAACGACTCAATAGCATATCCATCCGAGTTGATAGTTAAAACACCTTCAAAAGCACTGACACGATTAGA
Organism: uncultured Sunxiuqinia sp.; assembly: GCF_963678245.1. NCBI lineage: Bacteria > Pseudomonadati > Bacteroidota > Bacteroidia > Marinilabiliales > Prolixibacteraceae > Sunxiuqinia > uncultured Sunxiuqinia sp. Next base: position 355,074 of record NZ_OY782772.1, on the reverse strand, counting down.
CTCCGATGGTTTGAATGAAATAACAAAGAGACTATCCCCGCTAGTATTTAACAACTTTTTATCGATCGAAAACAGGTAATTTTGTATCCCCAAATCCGAGATAGGACTCATGTATTTTTCGTAAAAAAAAGGAATTGTATCCTGATAAAATGAAAATAATTCGAGCTGTTTCGTCAACCTGATCAATGCAGAATCTTTCAGCCCGGAAGTACGATCAGCAATCACGATCTCTTTCGCTTGATCAGGTTTCTGATAAATTTTTGTCCGCACACCTTCCTGCAAATACAGATCCTGCTGATCTGCCAATTTCGCATGGAGAGAACCGGCTTGACGATCTACAGAATCGTAGAGTTTTGCTCTACTTTCGTCGGTTAACTGAACAGTCAGTTTGTTGTATAGTTGATATTTGTATGAATTGATATTCTTAAGTTGATGAGCACCACGGTTGTCCAGCACTTTTTCAATGACCCTTTTTGCATCTTCCGAAATAGTCTTATCTCGGAGATCGTTAAAGCCGGAAAACCCTTTCTGCAAGCGAACGAGTTCACCATCTTTTAGCTTGGTCAGAACCTGCTGTTGCATCCGGTAGCCCGCATGATAAAACAAGATTGTGTCGTTAGTAATGCCATACAGGTTTAAGTAACCATCAATATTACTTGTTGTCTCAACCCGAACCGAATCACTTAATGCTTTCACAAAAGGCAATGGCTGCGAACTGCTGACATCGACAACCCGCACTGTGCGGGGCTGCGCAGCTAATTGAAAAGGAGCCGCACACAAGATCAGGGAAAATAGTATATAAAAAGAGAGCGTCTTATTCAATTTCATCCAATTCCATCAGGGTTTCTTTCAGCTTAAAGATATAATTTCCATAGAGTTTTCGAAAACCCCATCGAAATAAGAAAAACAAACCACTAATAACAAGCAACAATACGACAACACCAATGACAATCATTCGAATCATGGGTGGCGCAGTACTCAACGCGTCCACATTGGTGCCCAACTCATCAGCTTTCAGTTCAACTCCCATAAACATTCCCGAGATAAAACTGATACTGAGAATCAAGAGCAAAATACCAAGTGCCATATAAAACAGCTTGCGATATACGTTAAGAATGCGGATGATTGATGTCAAAACCTTGGAAAGGTCGTTGCTATGCGAGTAATCTTTGGTAGCCAATCGGTAGCTAATCAAGAAATAAACAAAAGACCCCACGATAAATAAAATGCCTGCGCCTTCCATTAACTGAACCCAGAGCGGAGTGGCTTGGTAACTCATCTCCGACGAGAGCAAAACATCATCGAAAGCAAAAAACAAAGCCAACAAAATCAAGACGCCGACTCCAATCCGAATGTTCCGATCAATTCGCTCTATGAAGTTTCGGGTGCGTTTTTTAAGCATTTCGTAAATGACTTCTTCACCCAACTGATGCTTACTTGCATCATTGGACGAAAACTTATCCCATGCCGATTTTAAATCTTTCAGTTCCATCCCTCTAGCTTCAATGATTCATGTACTTTTTCAGTTTTTTCTTGATCCGGTTCATCTTTACACGCACATAATTTTGAGTAATCCCCGTGATCTCCGCAATTTCTTCGTATTTCTTGTTTTCAAGATATAACAAGACGATAGACTTTTCAATCCCACTTAAATTGGTGATCGCTTTATGTAGTAGCTTGATCTGCTCTTCGGTTTCGTGGTCATACTCCTCAACAGCCAGTTGGAAGTTTTCTACTTCGATGCCTGTTTTGTCTGGTTGACGTTTGTTCTTTTTGAAACTTGTAATAGCAGTATTCAGAGCGACACGGTACATCCAGGTCGTAAACTTGGCCTCGCTCCGAAAAGAAGGAAAAGACTTCCACAATTGCGCCAGAATCTCCTGAAACAGATCGCGACGATCTTCTTCCGAATCACAATAAATGGAACATACCTTGTGTATAATTCCCTGATTCTGCGATATAATCTGAACAAATTCCTTTTCCAAAACGAAGTTATTAGTCTGGAATTATCGGATAAATTACACTAGCTCATTTTTAAAAATCCAACTTCTTTATCGGTAAGAAGACGCCAGGTCCCACGCGGTAGGTTTTTCTTGGTTAAGCCGGCAAAAACAACACGATCGAGTTTAACCACCCGATATCCCAAATGAGCAAATATGCGGCGTACAATTCGGTTTTTCCCCGAATGAATTTCGATACCCACTTGTTGTTTGTCGCCATCCTCTACAAAACTAATGGCATCAGCTGCAATAAAGCCATCTTCCAGTTCAATGCCCTTTTTAACCTGATCCAAGTCAGCTTGCCTGAATTCCTTATCTAGAAATACATGATAGATTTTTTTCTTCTCGTAACTCGGGTGAGTTAATTTTGTGGTCAGTTCGCCATCGTTTGTAAATAGCAATAGCCCTGTGGTGTCTTTGTCCAATCGGCCAACAGGATAGATGCGCTCCTCGCAGGCATTTTTCACCAGCGAAATCACTTTCTTCTCGGCATGCGGATCATCCATGGTAGTCACAAATCCTTTGGGTTTATTCAACAGTACATACACGTTTTTCTCTGCGCTGAGTACCTTCCCTTTATAAACAACCTCATCTTTGGTTGTTACTTTATGTCCAAGACTTGTTACCACCTCGCCATTAATTGTAATCTCACCCTTTTCGATGAGCTGATCGGCATCGCGGCGCGAACAAATACCCGCATTGGCGATAAACTTATTGAGTCGAATCTCCCGATCAGACTTTTTAAGGATACTTATTTTTTTACTCTGAGGAGATGATGACTGATCGTCAGCATCTTTTCCCCAGGAATAATCTCGTCCTTCAGGTTTTGAATTTTTCGTCATAATTTAATTTCAATCGCTGCAAAGGTCGGAAAAAGAATTCAAATTGGCACATTAACTATGAGGGAAGATGGAAGTTGAAATGCAGGAGCTCTGTAACTTAAAATCATTTTGGCACAGATCGCCAATTTGAATCAATATTGGCTATAGGAGAGCGAACGCACAAATTGGTGAGCTCGTGAAAACAAAAACCCCAAAACTTAAAACTTAAAATTTTCCTGTTATTCCTTTTCTTGCACATATAGTTCGTACTGTTTCAGAATGGCTTGACGAACCTCATAATCATTATCAACCTGATTGAGCATCCCTTTTGAGTTAAAGTAAATCATAAAAGAATCTGCCTTCGCTTCCTCCAAGCCTGTCAGGTTCATGACTAACTCTTTATTATAGTATTGCGATAAGTATTCCCATCGCTTTTCTGTAATAATTGCTTTTCGAACTTCGCGCTTCTCCTTTTCGCTGCGACTAACATGATATTGGATAAACGAGGCAGGAGAAAAAATAGCGGCATACCAAGGTGGTTTTGAATTAAATGCATCACCTCGCAATTCGGGATCAATATCAACAGGTTTACCCGTTGAAACCCCCAAATCCACGGAGTTCGACTTTCCTTTTACTTCAACCTCGCTAATGGCAAAGCGAATCGGCTTAAGCCAGATGGTGTACAAACTGTCGGGATTTTGTTTCGAAGGAATGTGTATATATTCTTTCATAAAGCCCATAGCCGTAATTCCAAGACTATCCACATTCAGCATTTCCATAGAAAAATGTCCGTGTGCATCCGTTGTTGTACCACCATGAGTTCGCATGTTAACCACATGAACATAAGGCACCGGCAAACCATCTTCTTGGTTCAGAATTTGGCCATTTAAGTGGATGAGAATGGGATCGATGTCTGCCCAGTCCTGTGCAGTCAACTGTTTTGTGTTTGCAAAAAGCAATAGAATAAGTATAGCAATTAGCTTGTTCATGATTTACCAAAAGTAGCATTTTACAAATGAATACATACCTAATTAAACAAAGCTTAAAAGCTTTTAACATTCTTTATTTTTTGGGGGAATTAGAAAGTCAGCAGACATTGGAAAAAAAAAGGGAACCAATTGGCTCCCTTTGAATCTTATTTGTGACAATTCGATTAGCTCAAATTCTTGATTCGAGTCATCGCCTCAATGGTGCTTTCGCGATCAGCAAAGGCTGAAAAGCGAAAGTAGCCTTCACCGGCAGGACCAAAACCGGAACCCGGAGTTCCCACCACGTTGGCTTCGCTCAACACTTTGTCGAAAAACTCCCAGGAAGTCATGCCGCCTTTTGTTTTCACCCATACGTATGGAGCATTTACCCCACCATAAACGGTGTAACCTATCGCCTCAAGGCTTTCACGCATGATGCGGGCGTTTTCCAGGTAGTAAGCGATTACATCTTTAACTTCCTTTTGGCCTTCAGCCGTATATACAGCTGCAGCTGCCTTTTGTACCGGATAAGAAACACCGTTGAATTTAGTTGAATGACGTCGCAACCACAGTTTTTTCACCGAGTGAGCATTCCCCTTGCTATCGAACGCTTTCAGCTCTTCAGGAATCACAGTATACGCACAACGCACACCTGTAAAACCGGCTGTTTTCGAAAAACTCCGGAACTCAATCGCCACTTCTTTGGCACCTTCAATTTCGTAGATCGAACGAGGAATGTCATCTTCGGTAATAAATGCTTCGTAGGCCGCATCGTATAAAATGATGCTTTTATTTTCGCAGGCATAATCCACCCATTTTTTCAACTCTTCTTTACTTGCAACAGTTCCTGTTGGATTATTGGGGTAACACAAGAAAATCAGATCCGGGCGCTCGGATGGAAGATCCGGGGTGAAGTTATTTTCGTCGGTACAAGGCATATAAATAATACCATCATAGTAGCCATTCGACTTGCATTCACCAGTTTTACCCGACATTACCGTAGTATCAGAATATACAGGATAAACAGGGTCGCAGATGGCAATTTTACTGCTTGCGCCAAAGATTTCCTGAATATTTCCCGTGTCACACTTCGAACCATCTGAAACAATAATATCGTCAGCCGGAATATCAACACCATTGGCTTGATAGGCATTTTCAGCAATTGCCTTACGCAGAAATTCGTAGCCTTGTTCCGGACCATAACCTTTAAAGGTTGCTGCTGTTCCTTGCTCGTCAACTCCCTTATGAAATGCTTTCAACACGGTAGGAACTAACGGTTGGGTAACATCGCCAATACCCATTTTGATAATTTTCTTATCGGGGTTGGCTGCCGCAAATTCGCTCACGCGTCGTCCAATTTCAGGGAATAAATATCCCGCTTGCAATTTCAGATAATGCTCATTAATCAATGCCATATCAATTTTCTATTTTTAGTGATTATTCTGTTTGAATACTTCAAAATTCAGGCGCACAAAGGTATAAAATTGCTTGCTTAATGCCTAAACGCCCTACTCGATTTTACGATTTGGTAATGATTGAAAAGGAGCTAACAAAACGCCCCGTAACCGAAATTGCATTATTTAGTAGGCTCATAAACATCAATCATAAAGTCATCCAATAACACTTTTTGGTTGCCCCGGTGCCAGACATAAACCTTCAAATTATCTTCCAGGGATCGAACTCCAGGAGTGAGGTAGTCGAACTGAATTTCATTCCAGTCTCCCCAAACGACATTTTCGATTTTAAGCTCAAAAGCCTGATATTTGTAAGTCTTACCCTTATGATGAAAAGTAGCCACCAATACCGGAAGTATTTCGCTGTAACCATTCGGAATAAATAACTTCACAGAACAGCTGATCCAGGCGTGATCGAATTCCGTTAAATCCTGATATTGAATATCAATTCCCGGAGAAAAATGATGTTTATCGTCAAGAACAAATACGTTTTCGCTACGTGATGAGTCCGCGGGCATTTCGTCAAACGAATTTTTGTAAAGCGGCTTACGCCGATAATCATTCCGATTCTCAAAATCCTGAAAAGTTTCTGTCGACCGATTGACCAACAGCAATTTCTTATCTTCTTCACTAACCGATGTTTGACCAAATATCGCCCAATAATAATCCCAGGTCATTCGCTCTTTACTAAGTACCTTGTTTTCGAATTGCCACGACTGAAACAAATTCAACACAATAAATAGCAATGCCACCACGCTAAAAGCAATTTTTCTTGAGGGATTCACTTTTACTTTTTCAATAAAAAACCCCATTGGGATGGCGAGTAACACATAGGCAGGAACCATTGATCTGGAGCTAAAACTGCCTCCTGCATACCACCAGGTTGTCCAGCTTGAGGCAATGTAAACATCCAGAGCGATAAATATAAAGATGGTGTAAAATATCGGCTTGTTTTTTTGATACAAATGATAAAAACCGACGAACGAAAAGAGAATAATGGGAGTATAAATAAACCATCCTTTTCGAAAACTAAATAAAAACTCGATAGTATACGGTGATAGAAAGTCGAGCCCCTCACCCGGATTTGTATACGAGTAAAACAAATACTCTCCGATAATGGCCTTCCAATACAGGGCTTGCGGAAGAAGAACTAGCAGAAAACAAAAACCGGCAAGCAGGATCTGTGCATAATGCGTTTTCAATTCGGTTAGTTTCTGCTTGAAATAGCTTTGCTTCCCGGCATACCACAACAAAGGAATCAGCACACAAATTCCTTCCGATGGCCTGACTAAAGTGATCATTCCGGCTGACAACCCGATAATGACAGCGTGTTTTATTTTATGATCGGCATACCATCTTATGGTGAAAAAAGTTAACAGGGCGTAAAAGGTAAACAAAAAATTATGCGACAGTAAGGTGCCATCCCAAATGGTCAAATGAAAGTAATTCGTTCCGAAAAAGATTAGAACCAAAAGAATGCTGGTGGTGTACTGATTAAAAAAATGAAGCAGAACTTTTGCTAAATAAACCAAGCCAATCATGGCATAAATTAATCCACCCAAGGTGAGGCAATACTGATAGGGCAAGGACAAGCCATCAGCCGGATAGCCCAACGGTTCGGAAATGAAATGAGCTAAAAAGAAAAAGGGGGAATAAAGTATGGATAATCCCATGGTATACTTAATAGCCCAGCTCCCATTTCCCACATTAACCAACTGATATAGTGTTGATGTGGGTTCGTAGGTTTCGACCAAATTCGTGAGCCTCTCCTGACTGCTCAGAGCCAAATCGGAGTAAATAAATTTTGCCGGAAGATACAAGTAGTATCCAAACACGTCCCAAGTCAACACCTCTACCGGGTCGATGAAAAACCGAAAGACCACCAAAATCGAGCAAAGGAATACGAGCAGGTGTTTATAGGAGTAATTGTATTTCATATCAAAGCTGACATTCATGAAAAATTAAGGTGTTGTGCAACGGCTACTTTTGCTTTTTAAAATCGAAGCCGCAATCAAAACAATGAATTTTCTTTCTAATCAAGGGAAATGGAACCAAAAAGAATAAGGATAAAATCAAATACCAAATATCCCACTTATAATCTACTGCATATCCATTTCGTGTATTAGTTGAATTGCAATTTGGGCAAATCTCAGCAAAATCGAATAAATTTTTCGATTTATAATTCGCTACAATTTCTTTGTCCAGATAATATTCAGGTGGCCTGTTTTTTAAATATCTGAAAACATCTCCCTCAAAATCAAACAATTCAAAAAAGAAATCCTTCCAAGTAAACTCGAACTTCTTATTCGATAAAATTTGAAAATTCGTTTCAGAATCAATTATTAAGTCGATGTCATTTCGACTCAACATGCTTGTTTTAATCTCCATTGGATGATCAATCAAGGCTGGGTTGTTACGAATTTCAGATTTTATTCTTAAAACCTCCATTTGCATTTCATATTCTGAATGCAAGATTTCGGCTATTTCGTATTTCCCATTTTCATCGAACAGGTAGCCTTCATTTATTTGTTTTAATATTTCTTTAGCGAGGTCAAGCTGGTTCGAGGGGACTTTTAATTTTACTCCTCCAATTGCAACGGCTCTAAAAGGATGCACCCAAACTATATTTTCATCAAATACAAAACAATCGATACCCTCACATTCTAATCTACCTTTTAAAATGTGACAGTCAATCGGACTATTCGAACGATACAACGTTTCAAGTTTAATCATCTGTATTTATTGGTTGTTTAGGTTAACGTTAAAGGTTTAGTATCTGTCGCCGAGCGGATTTCGAAGAGCGTTCCTGTCCGAAGGACACAGAACTGCGAAACGAGAATCCGCAGTTGGCGTACCACCAAACCCCGCCCTGCAATATGTACTTTGTTATACACCGATTTTATTCTTAATAATCACCTTGTTGAATTCAATCATTTGCTCTAGATAGCTAATGGTTTGCTTTTTACCTGTTGTCACTTCTGTAATTTCATTTATAATTTTTTGCTCAATCAAATCAAATGCATATTGTAGTGAATTAATGTAGTGATCATCTTCAATTAACTTCATTTCTTTTTCTGACATCACTGTTTTTAACAACTGCATAAGACCTTTATTTTCTGTCCAGTGCTTTATTTCTCCGTTTGCTTTGCATTTACCTACAAAATATACGAGTTGGCTACAGAAAGCTCTATAAATCCAAAAATAGGCCCATAACTTAGGTTCAATATAAATTTTATAGGTATCAAGAATGCTGGTTTCTTCCATCAGCTTATTCCCGAATTTGTCTGGATCAACTTGACGAATTAATGGGGGAAGAGTTCTGTTAGGGTTATAATCATTAAGCAAAGATTTTAGTTCTTCTTTAGGCATTAATGAATACATTAAAAATACCTCTGACGGAAATAATTGTTTCGCTTTTAAATATATCTCCCAGAATTTTTCTATCGCATTTAATCTTTTTTCTTGAGCAAATAAATACGCATTAGAATGAGTATCAACCAAATTACTGATAATTAAATTATTCCTATTTATACTTCCCTTTATTTCCTCAAGCTTTTCACTTTCTTTTGAAGTCCATCTAATTATTAATTTCTTGCTTGTCAATAACCAAATTGCTCCAATGATCCCAGATATCACAGCAGGAATTCCACCGAATAAGGTCCATATTTGCCAAGTTTCAATTTCCACAGTTTCTTATTTAATTGGTGTATAACGGTTGGTACATGTTGTCGGGGCGGATTTCGGAGAGCGTTCCTGTCCGAAGGACACGGAACTGCGAAACGAGAATCCGCAGTTGGCGTACCACCGAACCCCGCCCTGCAATATGTACTGTGTTAGCATTAGTTTTTTATCTAAATAATAGCTTTAGTCCTATTGAATAACTTACACCAAAGTCAATGCCTTCGTCCTTTCTGTAAACATTAAAGTCTACCATGTCAATAAACGTATCTGATGGTTGAGGATTTACAACATTTGAAAAGGAAACATCTCTTACTCATAGTCCTATACCAGTAAAAATATTTATTCCAAATCCTTTTCCTATTTTAATGAATTCTCCAACATTTACGTTAAAACCATACTTGTGACGCTGATAGTTGGCTTGGTCATAACTAATTTCTCCACCATTCTCAGGATAGTAGTATTTGTTATGAAAAACATCTTTGTGATTGATATAAAATAGTTCCAAGGATAGATATTTTATTGTTTTTTCATTTTGTTTAAAAACTCGATATAATTCAGGTCTTAACTCCCAAAGTTTAAATTTTTCTCCAAATTTTTCCGCAAAATATGTGTATGAAATAATTTTATTTCCGTAGCCTAAATTGAGTCCGACTTTCCATCTCTCATCAATGCTTTTTACATACCCAGTTTTCCACCTTGGATTAAAAGTATTTAAAGAAGAAAACAAATCAAAAGTTAAAAAGGACTCTTGTTCTAATTCACTTTTTACATCGTCGCTTATTTGAGCATTCAAAGTCAGAGTGCTTAAAAACAACGCTAGCAAGATAAATATTTTGTTTGATCCGTTCATCTACTTAAAATTAATGCTAACGGTAAATTGTAAGTTGTCGTTGCGAGAAGCCAGCGAACGACACCGCACGAACCCCGCAATGCAATTTACAATTGGGCGTTCGTATTTTTTTCAATTTTCATAACAACACTTCTGCTAAAAAATATTTTCGGTCGTTCACAAACGATAAACCCTTTGTTTGCCATCCTGTTTATTATACTTTCAAACATTTTTTTTGAAACGTGTATTTTTTGTTCCGAAATTAAAATCTTTGTTTCTGGCTTAACAACTTCTTTTAGCGATTGAATGATATCGTCTATATATCTCATTTCGTGGAAAGAGTAAAATGCAAGGATAAAATCTACTCTCTCCTCAAAATCAATGCTTTGGGGAGGATTGTTGAAAATTTGAACTTGTTGTTTCAAGCTGCTGTTTTTCAACTTTTGTTCCAATATTTCAAGCATTCCTTCCTGCACATCAATTGCTATGACTTTTCCTTTCCCGTTAAGTAATTTTGCCATTTCAAAAGTAAAATAACCTGTTCCACATCCTAAATCAAGAACTGTCATACCTTGCCAAATATATTTTTTCAGTATTCCTTTCGGATTTTGCAATAGTCTGCGAAATCGGCTTTCCAACGCATTTACGTTTTCTAATGAGTGCAGGTGTGTGTTATTTAAGCTCTCCATCAGAAATCTTATTTTTTACTTTCGTACCTAAAAAAAGTAAAACGATTATCACAAAGATTGCAATAGTATCTGTGATTAAAAGTTTCGCCCAGTTACTGTCATTTATAATCGTAAATGTTGCAATAGTAATCCAACGCAGGGTCAAAATCGCAATTATTACCCTCGCTGCAAATTTTACTTTTGTAAGATTTTTGTGAAATGCCATAACAAGTAGAGCTATTCCCAAAATGAGATTTTCAACACCGATTATATGCCATACATAAGTAAATGTTGTTTTTATACTGCTTTCTATTTCAACATTCTCTAAGACAGGTAAAACTGTTACTGTTCCGTTCAGTGTGTGGGTAACTGCAAATAATATGCAGAGAAGTCCTACTATCAAATAAAAATAATTCTTTATCATAAACTTGTGTTTTCAGTGGGTTCGCAATATGTCTAGTCCTAGAATACGGCTACAGGTTAAACATTAATTTTAAGCTACATTTTTAAACACTGCGTTTGGTGTTTTATACCCTAAAGATAAATGAAGCCTTTTATTATTATATAGTTTAATAGCATTTTTTGTAGCACGTTTTGCATGGCTGGTTGAAAAGAAGCACTGGTCGAGATAGAACTCATCTTTTAAAATACCGTTAACTCTTTCAGCAACTGCGTTTTCATAACAATGATTTTCTTCTGTCATACTTATGTTTATTCCTTTTCTTTTTAACTCATTTACATACATATGGCTGCAATACTGCACCCCTCTGTCGGAGTGATGTATAAGTCCGGCCGCTGGTCTTGTATGCCACAGGGCCTTTTTGAGGGCCCGTAGGCATCCCGACAGCTCCAGGCTATCGCTGATGTCGTGTCCGATTATTTTCCGTGAATACAAGTCTGTAATCAGCGCTAAATAACAAAAGCCTTTTACGGTTCTGATGTATGTAATATCAGAAACCCATACTTGGTTTGGTTTTGTGATTTCCAACTCCTTGATAAGATTGTTGTATTTATGGAAATGGTGATATGAATTGGTTGTTTTAGCATACGCCCTTTTCCGTTTCACCAGCATATTATTCGCTCTGAGTATATTAAACAGAGAGTCCCTGCCAAGTTTAATCTGTTTGGCCTCAAAAGAGGGTTGTAGTGTTTCGTGTAGCTTACGTACGCCCACTCTGGGTTGCTCTTTGCGTTCTTCCTTTACAAGCTGTATTACTTGCGATTCAAGCGACTTGCAACGTTCCCAACGCTTAATGTATTTATAGAATGCATCGCGTTTTAGGTGGAATAGGGCACATACCTCCGACATGCTTGCTATACCCGTTTGTTTTGTTTTTGAGGAAGCTTTCATCAGGGCTTGATGTTTAAGTTTTTTTTTAGTTCCTCAACACTTTTGTAGCCTAAGTTTTCGGCAGCCACTTCCAAATAAGAATCTTGTACGAGCTTGTCTAAATCCTTTTTAATCAAGAGTTTTTTTAGCTGCTCGATTTCTTTTTGAAGTTCTTTTAAGCGGCTGATTTCATCTTTTGTTTGTACCATAATACGCGTATTCATTAAATCTTTGCGGTCATACTTTCGTATCCATTCATTGATTGTACTTGACTGTATCCCGTAAATCCGGGATAATTGTCTTTTTGAGTATTTACCCGTGCTAAGTTCGGCTAAAATTTTGAGTTTAAAACTCTCGCTGTAACGCCGTGTTACTCCATCATTTTTATACATATCTACTTTTTTAGTGTAGACATATTTTAGGACGACACAAAATGCACCCTAACGGTCACTTGTATGTGGTCGGGCGGGATTTCTGGAAGAAATCGTGTCAGACCCGCAGGAAAGTGGGCGCAAGGTCTGACTTGTCAGACCGCTAAAACCCCCGCCTGCCATATACAATTCCTAAGTTTACATTTTCTTATCTTTTATCAATAAACAGAAAGAACGAAAGAGTGGAGTAAGGTTGAGTTACAATTTAGGCCATCAGAGCCTGTCAACAAAGATTATCACCACTCTTTTACTACTGCAATACGATCAGTTCTCTGGGCTAAAAGCCTGTTTTTAGGTTGCTATATTACCGTAGATTCGTTCTTTCATAATCTAATGGTTATGTATAAAAGTAAACATTTTATTGGAGTTGACATCTCAAAAGAGACATTCGATGTATGGGATTTATCAACAGGGCATCATTGTTACAGTAATGATTCAAAGGGTTTTCGCTTGTTTTACAAATTAATGAAGTCCAACACTCATTGCGTGATGGAATCAACCGGAAGTTATTACCAACAGCTTGCCGTTTTCCTCTACCAAAAAGGGATTGAAGTTTCTGTGGTAAATCCTTTAACCATTAAACGTTTTATTCAGATGAAGCTGCAGCAGAATAAAACCGATAAGAGTGATGCTCGAATGATTGCATTGTTTGCACAGGAACAGCCACTTAAACAATGGATTCCGGAACCTGAATACATCGAAAAGAGTAAGCAGCTTCAGAAAGTTGTAGTGTTATATTTAAAGCAGAATACAGCCTTAAAGAACCATATCCAGGGACTGGAAAGCAGGGGTGTTAAAACGGGCAGGATTATCACTTCATTGAAACGTCAGCTACGTCATGTTAAGGATGAGATTGTCCTTTTGGAACAGGAGATTGAAGTGCTTATAAAACAATACGATGGTGATTTATTGAGCAATATAACTTCTATTCCCGGAGTGGGAAAAAAGACTGCGGTTTACCTGATAATTATGAGTAATGGCTTTCGGAACTTCGATAACTACCGTCAGGTATCCGCATTCTTTGGACTGGCACCTACGGAACATACTTCAGGTACAAGTATAAACGGGCAGTCCCGAATCAGTAAACGGGGCAATCCGAATATGCGCAACCATTTGTTTATGTGCAGTTTTACAGCCAGTAAATGCAATCCTCAGTGCCATGCATTGTATCAACGAATTGTAAACAAAGGAAAGTCAAAAAAGCTAGCTTTAATTGCTGTATGCAACAAATTGGTCAAACAAGCTTTTGCCATTGCCAAATCAGGGATACCATACGATCCGGCCTATCGAAGTACCATCGTCGGTCAATAATTTTTCTTTGGGAACAGCCCCCAAAAAAACAGGGTGTTTTAAATCAAAAATTATGGGTTTTTATTTGTTTTTAAGCTCAGTTCTTTGTTGGCTGCTGTGTTTATTTTATTAATTCTAAATACATATCGTTTAATGTACCAATTTCTAATTTCCTTTTGTGTCTATCTTTGATATATTCAACAATGTCCGAAAATTCAGTTCCCCACAACTTGAATGGATATCGTGTTGAACAATTGTCTCTTTTTATCTCTGGACTGAAACATTTCCAAACATATTTTAATATTTCCTCTCCATTTACCCATGCTTTTTCATCATTCTCTGTTTTTTGCTGCTCAAATACAAACAACATTGGGCGAATAGTTATTAATCCGAAGTCACTTTCATAAGTAATCTTGTCAAAAGACCCATTCTCCATTTGTCCATTTTTTGAGGCTAAGTTTATCAAACTTAAAACTAATGAATCAATGTCCTTTTCCCTGAACAGTCCAATCCAATTTAATATTTGAGTCCAATTTTCAATTGCTCGTTTCTTTTTATTAATAATTGAGTCATTAAACTTTAAGTCTTTATTTTTAACTTCCGCAATAACAATATCAATTGAATTTGCGGGAATATCTATCAACGAATCACATTCAACTTCTCTTTCGGTTTGCCGGTGACCAGGAAAACGCAATCCAATTCTATCAATGTCTGTTCCTGCTTCACCCCACTTTTTTGCATGAGGAATATAACCTGTCTGCAAATAGCCATTGAGCCTTAAATATAGACTTACCAGTCTCTCTTGAAATTGACTTATGTCGTTTTTATCCATTTTAGTTCGTTTGAAAAGGGCTGTTTAACATTGCAGCCAACGTTGAGTGTATGATTTCGTAAGGGATTGCGGGCTTCAAACTTATCAAGCTACCACCCAAAATTATTGCGGGTGATACCGCTCGAAAACCTCTGAAACCCTTATGAATTATACACATTGTTGTGTTTTAGTGCTTTATTCAGCATATTTTATTCCCGTCAATTTTTCCGTTTTTATCCAAATCTTTTCCGATAATCCTAAATCATTGGCTATCTTATCTGTATCTTTTTGCTTTGTCTTGTAGAAGTATTTACCTGTTAGATTATCCAATTCTTCAGAGCTTGCAAGATAAATTGATGGTTTAGCACCTTCTGCTGGTTTAGAAATCAATAAATTCATAAACTTTGCAAACCATTTTGGGTACTCCCTAAAAACATCAGTTCCAATAACTCCTGGATGAACACAATTTACACTAATATTTTTTGATTCTAATCGTTTTGAAAGTTCCTTTGTAAAATAAACAACAAGAAGTTTTGAGTTTGCATAAGCTTTATTCCCATCAAACTTTTCAATTCCAAAATCATTTTCCAAATTCACCTTGCCACGCTTGTATAATTCCGAAGTTAGATTTATTACCCTCGCTTTTTTACTTTTTTTCAATAAAGGAATCATTAATATAGAAAGGGCATAAGTTGCAAAGTAATTTACAGCTAATGTCATTTCAAAAGAATCATCCGATGTCTCAGAACTTCTTTTAAACAATCCTGCATTATTTATAAGAATATCAATTTTATCATACTGTGATTTAATTTCTTCCGATGTTTTCTTAATAGAATCAAGTGATGCAAGGTCAACATATTTTAGTATTACTTTTCCTCCAGAAGCACTTTTAATTTCCTCAAATGCTATTCTTGACTTTTCACTATCACGCACTAACATGATAATTTCATAGCCTTTTTTAGCAAGTTCGATTGCTGTAACTTTTCCAATACCTGAGTTGCAACCAGTTATTAAACATATCTTATTGTTCATAGTTATTTTCTTTTGTCTTTTGGGGTTGAATGATAATCGTTTAGTTCTCTAAGAAATGAAATTACATGAGTTTTTTCTTTAAATGACATTTCAGCGGTCATTTTGGAATAAACTTTTTTCATATTTGGTGTTAACCGTTCAGTTTCAAGTCTACCTTTTTTAGTTATTCTAACACGTTTAGCCCTTTTGTCTTCCTTGTCATCAAATTCCTCAATAAAATCTTTTTTTAACAGTCTTTTAATAACCTCAATTCCAGATGGGGCTTCTAAGAGGTGAATATGAATTAATTCCATCTTTCTAAAACTGTCAACTAAGCTTAAATGATATAAGAAGCTATATTCATCAGGAGATTTTATTTCGGTTTCAACTAATGCTTCTTTACAATATGTTTTGTAATGTTTGTTTTGCATTATCAGAAGAAAAGTTAACTCCATATCAATATCATTTTCTCCATGACCCGACTCCGAAGAAGTATGATGCTCAAAAACAACTTGATTTAACCAAACGGTAAATTCTTTAAGGTCTTTTGGTTCTTGCCCCTTTTCGCTTTCAAACCTCTTAAGTTGTTCAACCAACTCTTTTACAATAGTTAATGAATTATTCATAATCCAAAAATACAATTTATATCAAAAACATACAAAACAAATGCGCTAAAACTATGTTGTTGAATTATAATCCGTATATTTGTATCGAAAACATAGTAATTTGTAATTATTAACTTTTAAATTGAATAAAACATGAATAACAAATTTTATTTTGTAGAAGAAAACTTTTTTCCAAAAGAAAAGCATTTTGAAGAAGTTTTAAGTATGCTAAAAGAAACATCTAAGATGCTTAAAGAACAAGATGGGATGGTAATGCATTTTGTTCTAAATCCAGAACAGAAAAATGGAGCTATTACAGGAATTGGGGTTTGGACAAGCCGTGAAAAGTTCACGAATTTCATGAAAAGTGAACATGCTGAAAAAATCATGAAATCAGGTTTGTCAGATAAGGTTAAAAGTTGGACAACTGATATAAAAGCACAACTTTATACGGTTGAAGATGCTTGGCACGCAGAATCACATGATTAATTTTATGGAAAAGCTGAAAGGTGTATTAATATCATCTTTCAGCTTATTCTTTTATTAGAAGCACGATGTCTCTTAGCATTAAACACAACGGTTGGTACATGTTGTCGGGGCGGATTTCGGAGCGCGTTCCTGTCCGAAGGACACGGAACTGCGAAACGAGAATCCGCAGTTGGCATACCACAAAACCCCGCCCTGCAATATGTACTGTGTTATGCCTCGATTTTTTTATCTTCTAAATTCTCACCAAGTTGTTCTAATACTTCCTTTACAAACTCTTTCCCCTTTGCAATACTGTTATTTCCACCCATTGAATCATAAACAATAAATGTATTTTCAATCGCTTCGTTGATAATCTCATCGGTTAAATTTTCCAAGTTAATATTTGCGATTTCTTGTGCTTTTGATTTTATTTTATTTGTCAGTTTTCCTACAACATACATCGAAACATGGAATTTAATGTCACCAATTTGAGGTCTTGTAAGTTTTGGATTGCAAAAAGTTTTTAGCTTATTTTCAACGGATTGATGAATCGAAACCAATTTGAAATACAACTCAATTGGAATTGATGCATTGAATATTCCATCATAGTCAGAATTGTTTTTAATAATTGTTGACGGTCTAGCCCTTGCATAGTCTGGCTTTTGTTGCAAAGCTGCCATCACAATTTGAGCTAAGTGTGGAATGCTAACAATCTTATTTATTGGTCTCTGTTGGTTTTTATGATAATTCTTTCTCCTGTCATAATAAAAGCCCTTTGCGAATAAGTAATCTTCAATATCTCTATGTATTGGGTCAGTTGCTCGTAAAGAGGCAGGTGGAATATTTGTTTGAAAGTTGGTGGATTTAATTACTTTCAATCTGCTTTTTTCGTCTTTTGTCTTAACAACTCTTACTAAAACATTTCGACCATCGTTTTCTACTTTATTTAATCGGAAATAGTTATAAATCTCAAAAGATGTTTGTAATCCGTTTACAATCTGTGGTTCTTCGATTTGCAAAATTTTACTACCAAATGTTGCGTCTGATGCGGTAATAGTTATACCATTATTTAACCACCAAAAATCTTCGGTTGGATTACTTGTCATCAATGTTTCTTTTATACCTGAATTGACTTCTACACTTCCTTGATAATCGCGAATGTTTGAATCGAAGAAATATTTAATAATGTCTCCGTTTTCATCTGAAATAAAATCAAAATAATTCTTCAAGGGCGCAATTGCAATATATCCACCGTCTTGTGTTGCAATCGGACTGTCTAATAAGGTTATGCCTTTTGTTTTAATCTGTTCACGCCGTGATAGCTCAATTAATTTTCCTGCCGTTAAAAAATCAAAATTTATTTCAGCCTTGTCAAAATGTTTGTTTATTATATCTCTTAGATTTTCAACTTTTCTGCTAACATTGTCATGAACCTCGTTTCCTTTTGAAGCATAGAAATAATGAAACTTAAGTATTGGAAATTTTGATGCAAGATGAAGGTATTGATTTTTAAAGACTTCTCTGTTTGTCAATAATTCATTGTTATAAACAGTTTTTAATTGCTCCGAGGATTTTGTAAAGTCAAATAAGTCATTTGCGGAAGAAGTACATTTTTCAATTGGAGTTTCTCCAAATCCAGTGGTGTTCTTTGATTGAATAATGTAAACATCGATAACCGAATTTCTTTTCCCATCTATTAGCTCCGTGTCTCTCTGAATTAGCTCGGAATTAACTAATGTGTAAATAGCATCAATTCCTCCGTCACCGCCATTATCAACTATTCCTTCTTGCAATTCATCATATGACAACTCAAAGTTCTTTAATACTTGTTCCGTTACAAACAAATGAAAATATTCATCTTCTTTTAATGTTGAGTCCAACTGTTTTTTTTGCTGGTCAAGTAGCGTGTCTAAAATTATTTGCTGATTCGTTGTCATATTCTTGGTTTTTTAAATTGAGGCATAACGGTTGGTACATGTTGTCGGGGCGGATTTCGGAGAGCGTTCCTGTCCGAAGGACGCGGGACTGCGATGCGAGAATCCGCAGTTGGCGTACCATCGACCCCCGCCCTGCAATATGTACCGTGTTAGCGGTTGTTTTTTATCATTATTTCAATTGGCTTATTTTCAGAATCAAGAAACTTTAAACTTACTGATTCTTTTACAAATTCATCCTTCCATATTCCTCTTATAAGTTCACATTGAGATAGCGAGTCAAAATTTATTGAGTTAATCTTTATTAACTTATATCCCTGTTTTATTCCATTCTTTTCAGCGATTGAATTTAATTTAACCTGTCTTGTTACAAAGTTGCCATTATGATATTCTAAATACATTCCAAATTTTGGTGTTAGGTTGATAGGTTTTGTGGAATAAGGTTTAAAATAAATATTTTTGTTTTTGTAGTCAATAGTGATTAATCCAAAATTTAGAGATGGAGCTCCAAGTATAGATTTATGATTAGTGTCAAAAGTAACCACAGGGCAGTTATAAACCTTTGTTCCAATAAACTCAATGCTATCCACTTCAAACATGTAATTAATCGTGTCTTTTTGCTTTCCAAATAATCCTGACCCATTTTCAGAGTGGTCTAACGTGTCAATTATTTGTTTCTTTGTTAATATGTTATGTGAAAGTAATTCGTTAAAAGATGACTTTTTAATCCTGTAGAAATGATTGTTAGAGCCTGTGTCAAACAATACTAGTTCAGTTGCATTTTTTCCAGGAAAATTGATTTTAATCAATGGTATCTTTTGTTTCTCTGATGAATAATCAAAACTCATGACATTATGACCTTCAGTGTTAATGTTTGTTATTGAATTAGAAATAGTTATTTTCTTGTTTTTTATGTCAACTTGAACAACTTTTTCAGCAAAGAAATCACTGCCTAAAAAACCATCAATGTCTATGTTACAAACTTTTAAATCTTGAATTGGGCGAATGATGTCTGCTTTAATATTGGCATACTTAGTTTGTCCAATCGTAAATGAGGGGATTATAGTCTTAAAAATCTGTTTAGAATTTCCGTAGTAGTCATATCCTAAGGTAGAATCTATTATTGTTTCAAGTCTTAATTCTTCTTTTAATTTAGGAGAGATGAAAGTTGATGCACCAGTATCAAAACGAAAATGTCTAACTTTTTCACCTATTATCACCGGTACTATAATTGAGTTTGAAAAAACCTTTATATCAATTTCCTGAATTTGGTTATTTCTTAGTTCATTGAATGATTTAAATTTAGAGTTATTTTGACAACTCCAAACCAATAATACTAGTATAATTATGTAATATTTGTTCATTTATTTTGCCTTTTTTTCAAAATAACCGCTAACGTAGAGTGTATGTTGCGTACCGGTTTTTATTGTGGTTTTCCGTCCGGATGAACTGGAAAATCGGATTGAAAACCGGGGACCGGGGTTTTGCTTGCCCGGTATGCAATATGACACATTGTTGTGTTTACGTTGTTTAAATTTATCACTTTTTTTTGATAAATAAACGGTCGTTGTGGAAACATTCCTTCATCCCCAAACAGTCACTTTAAAATCCATCTATTCAATTTATACCCTATAAGGTGAGTCGAATGGATTGCCTGTACTTGAATGGACAACGGCCATTTAAAATTTTATTTTTTCATCAATAAAGCCAAAAGGCTTTTCATTATATTAGTTTAAAATTTTCAATCATTGCCAGCCTAAAATGTTAAAAGCCTTGGGGTTAAATGTCCTTCCATTTTTTCCACCCCCTTGACTTTGTCGCCAAAAAATGGGAACTTTGTCAGGTCTTTCCGTCGACTCGACGTCAGAAGCACGCGCTTCCACGGTCTCACCGTTACAAGACCTGGTTCCAAAATGCGTTCAGCATTTTTTTTTACCCCAAGGCTTTTTTTAGAACATTTTACCATTCAAAATACAGTAATCGTGACTGTTTTCTAACTGCTTGTTTCCCACAATGAAACTCAACGTTTAATTGTATGTTTCGTACCGGTTTGCGGGATGGCCCCTTTTCATAAAAAAGGGAAAAAATGCGCGGGAAACCGGCTCCGGGGAATTCCTGTCCCCGGTATGAAATATACAAGTTGTTATGGTTACGTATTTTATTTTTGTTTTTCTTCTTCTTCCAATAAAATACGGGCGTTTTGAATCCAGCCCGCTGCCCCTAAAAGCCACTTTAAAATACAGGGTATTAACTTTATATTCGTATAAGGATAGTTCACTGTATTGTCGGGTTTTTAAGCGGCTTATCCGTTTAAAATTTATTTTTTCTTTTTGCCCGTATAATATTTTAAACGGTTCGTTGATTCAAAATTTCCTTTAAAACTAATTATTTATTTTGAATTTATGTAAAATGTTCTCCCTGCTCATTCATTGAAAATCAGAAAGCTCGCGAAATAAAAGACTTGACTTTGTCATTTTTTTTCCCGAACTTCGCTTCAGTCGTTGCAGACGTTACTTACGTCAAGAAGCCAGCTTCAACGGTAACCGACCGTTACAACGACTGGGACAAATGCCTAAACCGGCATTTTTTTCTGTTTTCAATTCCTTCCCTAAGAACATTTTTAGCTTAAAAATCCCGTAATCGTGGCTTTTTTTGCTTCCTGGGTTCAATATGAACCATAACGGTTGGTACATGTTGCGGAGCGGATTTCGGAGAGCGTTCATGTCCGCTAGGACTGAACTGTGATGCGAGAATCCGCAGTTGCTAACCGCACCAACCCCGCTCTGAAATATGTACTTTGTTACCAGTAGTATTTATAATTTTTTCGTTATATCTGTTGGTTGAATTTCTGTATTCATTATTAAATATTTATCGTAATCAAGCACTATTTTATTTATAATGTTATCAAAGGTATTGAAGTCTATTTCATTAACCTTGTTAATTTTTAGATTCCTTAGTCGATTCTCATATTTGTCAGAATCAGGATGAAACATAAAAAGGCAAAAGTCTTTTGAAAGAGGCATGTATATTTCTGATTCAATTGGAATAATCCATTCGTATTTATTTTGTCTATTTAAATAAACGGGACTGTCGGTTGTTAACCAACCTATGCAACTAGATTCTTTAAGAATTACTTTTCTAAATTTTTTAAATAAAAATACAAGATGGTCCATTAAAATTCCAATAGCTGGATTTAATTGAAACTCAATTTTGAAACTATCTAATAATGCGGCTACATCTTCCTTATTCTGGGTGAACATTGTCATTTCTTTAATGAATTTATCCCTAGTGTCAGCATATGTTAATAGGTCAAAGATGAATGTTCTAAAAGGGGAGGTTCGACATAAAAAATTTGCAACAATATGATTTAAAAATCTTTCATCCTTAGATGTTAGTCTTTTTTGATTATGGAGATTTGAAATTATTGTCCGATAGTGATTCTCAATTATATTGCTCGTATTTTCAAAATGTCTTTTTATTTCAGGAGCTTCAAATGGCAAATCAAAAATATTTGTCTCGGCAGTAAATTCTTTTATCTTGACATTTTCAGTTTCTTTTTCTCCCGCTTTATAAACAGATAACCACCATTCCCCGTCTTTCTCGTACCCAAATTGCTTAAGATAAACTTGAGCAACTTTATGTTGTTTCTGATATTTAGGTTCTTCCTTCATATTACTGGTAACTAGTGTGTATCAACACTAGTGTTGTTATATTTCTTATATCAATTTTTGAGGTGTTGTTATACCTCTAAAATTGGGGGTATAACAACACCTACTATGTTGAGTCGTTAAAAATGTCATCAAACGGATTTTTAATTCCTTCAATATAACAAATTCGAAACTTGCGTCTAAATCTCCGCCGTAATTGTTCATTAGAAATACATACCATACTGCTATACCGTGGTACAAGATAACTAACTTTACAGAATAATTAATTTTGATAGCGACAATTTAGTTTCATTCAAAATAAGGTCTATTTAACACCTCAGGGGTACTTAAAAACCGAACTCGCGGAGTTCCATATAGCATTCACTCACCCCGGAGATGCGCGAGTTCGGCTCGAAGGCGAGTTATAGCAGTTCCAGTCAGCACTAGTTCACCTTCGAGCTGAATTCATTTGGTGAAAAGATAAACGAAAGCGGTTCTATGCAGAACTTTTTCTATTCAAAACCGAACGAGAGCGGTTCTTAGCCCGGCGAATTCACGTTACCCCGTTCTGGAAGATGAAACTTCATCGGAAACAATGGAATAAGGCATTTCAGCATTCTTTAGGAATACCAGGAATCCAAAGTTTGGATTTTCGGATAACCAGATCGGTGTAATTCACTGAACGATTGCTTCACGTTGTTCGTAATGACGTGCTATAACATGGGACAACCAAGCCCCCACTCCTCCAATAGGCAAAAAGCTTGGTCTGCGAAGATTTTGAACTATAAATTCATCGAGTTCAGTTCCGTCTAAGAGAAAAGCGTTTAAGAAACGAGTGGCTAAAAGGACGAGTTCTTTTCATTTAGTGGCATGAAGTTCATTTTTAGCTTTTGATCTTCAGCGGGGGCTCTTTTTGATTCCTTTTCCAACTGCCGGGAAAAAGTAATTGGGGCTTGAGGCTATGTCCCAACAACACAAAGCAACTATTGAAATTGTGATGTTCAATTTCACTGTGGCAAACAAATAAGTCCATCAACGAACTGATAGCTAAACCACTCAATTTTTATCTTTTCATTAATCAAACAGAAATCAATTTGAGGTGTTGATTCAGGTAACAATTGGTTTAAAAGTAAAAAGATAAAAATATGGATGAATTTATGGCGGCTCGTTTACAGATGGGCGTCTCGCTGGGGTTTCACATCATTTTTGCATGTATTGGAATGGTGATGCCCTGGTTTATGTTTGTAGCCGAATGGAAATGGCTGAAAACAAAAAAAGAGGTATACCTCGATTTGGCTAAAGCCTGGGCAAAAGGCGTGGCTATTTTCTTTGCGGTGGGTGCTGTTAGTGGCACGGTACTTTCGTTTGAACTAGGCATGCTTTGGCCCACTTTTATGGAACATGCAGGCCCCATTTTCGGGATGCCGTTTTCGTGGGAAGGAACGGCCTTTTTTGTTGAAGCCATTGCACTGTGCTTGTGGCTCTATGGTTGGAATCGCCTCAATGATAAAGTTCACCTATACACCGGAATGGTGGTTGGTATTGCCGGAGTACTTTCGGGTATCTTCGTTATTTCGGCCAATGCGTGGATGAATGCTCCATCGGGATTTGATTGGGTGAATGGTCAAGCTGAAAATATTGATCCTGTTGCTGCGATGTTCAACAAAGCATGGTTTGCACAATCGCACCACATGATCATTGCCGCTTTTTCGGCCACCGGCTTTGCGGTTGCCGGAATTCATGCGATTTTGTACATGAAAAATAAGTTGGAGATTCATGCCAAGGCTATTGTCATTTCCTTGGCTTTTGCTTCGGTAGCTGCACTTCTGCAACCGCTCAGTGGCGACCATGCCGCAAAGACTGTTGCCGAACTGCAACCGGCCAAACTGGCTGCGTTCGAATCGCACTTTAAAACTGAAAAGTCCGCCCCATTGATTATCGGCGGTATCCCCGATGTTGAAAACCGCGAAGTGAACTATGCCATTAAAATCCCGGGCTTTTTAAGTTTTCTGGCTCATGGCGATTTCAATGCCGAAGTAAAAGGGCTGGATGAATTTCCGGAAGACGAATGGCCACCGGTTCCCATTACCCATTATTCGTTTCAATTGATGGTGGCTATTGGCATGTTTCTGGCCATGCTGGGAGTTATTTTTCTACTCGGAAACTGGAAATGGAAACACTGGCTCGAAAAACGATGGTGGCTGATTTTGCTGGTTATTGCCACTCCCCTAGGATTTATAGCCATACAGGCCGGATGGATTGTTACAGAAGTTGGACGTCAGCCGTGGATCATTTACGGGATCATGAAAACCAAGGACTCGTTGACGCCAATGCCCGGCATTCAGTATACCTTTTATACCGTCTCGGCAGTTTACCTACTTTTGAGTTTTATTGTTATCTGGCTTATGAGCCGACAAATTAAAATGCTTGAATCCAAATATCAATCCAATGACTGAAACGATTATCATTATACTTGGCATTTGCCTGCTATTATATGTGTTGCTTGGTGGAGCCGACTTTGGAGGAGGAATTCTTGAATTGATCTCCCGAGGAAAAGCGTCAGGAATTGTAGCACGTGCCATAGCCCCTGTTTGGGAAGCTAACCATGTGTGGCTAATACTTGTTGTTGTGATTCTTTTTGTCGGATTTCCAACTGTTTATTCAACGGTGCTAACAGCGCTTCACATTCCCGTTCTGCTGGTACTCCTCGGCATTATTCTGCGCGGATCGGCTTTCACCTTTCGCCATTACGATATCGAAGAAGAAAAACCGAAAGCCATCTACTCATCGATCTTTCGGTATTCCAGTTTAATTACGACCTTCTTTCTGGGAGTGACTATTGGCGGTATTATTTTAGGAGAAATTTCGCAAGACTATAGCAAAGGCTTTTTTACCATTTACATGCACCCGTGGCTCAATCTGTTCTCGTTTAGCATGGGTGTGTTTTTGGTTATTCTGTTTGCATTTCTGGCCAACATTTACACCATTGGCGAAACCAAAGAGAAGGAGCACATCAAGCGTTTCACTCGTATTGGAAAATACCTGCTTATTGCTCTGGTTAGCTCAGGAGCCTTGGTTTTTGCTACAGCCGAAATTGAAGGACATCCGCTTTTCTACGAGTTTTACCATTCTGTTCCCAGCATGATTTGTTTCATCCTGGCCACAATCGCCTTGCCATTCCTATGGATATATCTCAACCAGAACAGACGGACCAGGGTTCGGATCATTGCAGCTTTTCAAACCTCGATGATCGTGATGGGTTGGTTTGCGATCCAGTTTCCAGTGTTGGTTAAAATTAACGACGGCACTGATATTACCATGCAAAGTGCCGCCGCGCCAAAGCAAGTGCAGTTACAGTTGCTAATCGCCTTAATCGTTGGGGTTTTAATAATCTTTCCGTACATGGGCTATTTGTACAAAACCTTTAAATTCGATAAAAAGACATCGTAAATAAGAAATCAAGATTATATCGCTAAATTTGTCTAACTCAAAAAATCTGAATATTATTCTCATTTATCATGCATCATATGAAAAAAACCACTCGCAATTTATTCTTACTAGTCGCTGTAATTTTTATTAGTCAATCGTGCCAACAGCCAAAATCGGCAGCAGTTGAAACCATCCGGGAAAAAACACCTTGGGGAGTAGAAGTCTTTGATCAAACAAGCTTTCCCGACGCTGTGTTTTCAATTACCGATTTCGGAGCTCAAACGACTGAAGGATTCAACAACCAGAAAGCTATCCAGGCAACCATTGACAAATGTGCCGCAAAAGGTGGTGGTACAGTTAAAATTCCGGCAGGCCAGTGGGAAACGTCCTACCTGAAGTTGAAATCGAATGTTCACCTTTTAATTGAAGACGGTGCCGTGTTGTTTTTTAGCGACAATATTGATTTGTATGCTGTACCAACCTTCACACGTTGGGAAGGCTTGGAATGTATGAATTATCATCCGCTGATTTATGCACGCGACGAACAAAACATTGCCATCACCGGTAAAGGCCGAATTGACGGTAATGGCGAAAAATGGTGGGATATGGCTCGTGGAAAAAGAGAAGAAACGCTCACGATACTTTACGATCAGGTGCAGGCTGGAGTTGCTCCCGAGGAGAGAAACTGCCTTGCCTACGAACCGATGTCGTATCTTCGCCCTTCACTTATTCAAACTGTGAACTGTAAGAATGTTTTGGTTGAAGGACTTGAAATTGGCTCCGGCCCCATGTGGACCGTTCATTTCGTTTATTCTGAAAATGTAATAGCCCGCAACCTGAAAGTCATTACCGTTGGGATGAACAACGATGGCATTATTCCGGATTCGAGCACCAAAGTACTGATCGACAACTGCTTCTTTTCGACCGGCGACGATTGCATTGTGATCAAATCCGGATTAAATGAAGACGGATGGCGTGTTGGAAAACCAAGCCAGCGGATTATTATTAAAGACTGTAAAACTAAGCATGGACATGGCGGCGTGGTTATCGGCAGCGAAATGTCGGGTGGCGTAAATCATGTGTATGCCCACAATTGCGACTTTGGACATACCGAACGTGGACTGCGCGTAAAATCGATGAAAGGAAGAGGTGGACTGGTTGAAAAACTGTGGTTTGAAGATATTAAAATGGACAGCATCCAGAACGAAGCGATCAAAATTAATATGTTCTATGCTTCGAGCTCCATCGCTCCAAGAACCGACTCGCTACCAACATTTAAAAATTTCTATTTTGATAAAATAAGCTCCTCTAACTCGAAATATGCTGTTCGTATGAACGGAATAGAAGGCCATAAAATTGATAGTATGTTCTTCAGTAATATGAAGATGGACGGCAAATACGGCATTGTAGCTAACGACCTTGAAAATTGCCGTTTCGACGACCTTCTGGTACGGGCTGAGTCAGACGAGCCTGTTCAAATTGAGAATGGAAGCAACCTGACATTCTCCAATTCAATGTTCAAGTCTGATAATAAAACAATGATTAAGCTAACAGGAACCAACAGGGCGGTCCAATTTAAAGGAGCAAACCAAAAAGATTTTGAAAAGCCCTATACCAGTGATGAAAGAGCTGATGATTCGATAATCAAAGTTGAATAATATAAAAAGCTAACGAGAAAAAACTATATAAGAAAGATCCTATTCATATGAATAGGATCTTTCTTAGTATTTAATAAAAGCGAGAGTTACCACTAACAAAATAGATTTTACTCAGCTTTCTTATCGGCGCTTTTTTCAGGCGGCTGCTCTTTGGGACCCCGCTTGTAAATAATCAAACCATTCAAAAAATTTCGCAGAATTTGATCCTGAAGTGGTTTATAGTTGGGATGATCAATCTTTCGAAAAAAAGCTCCCAATTCACTTTTCGAAATTTTATAATCCACCAGACCTAATATTTCCACAATATCATCATCACGCAATTTCAACGCTACTCGTAATTTTTTAAGGATGTCGTTATTTGTAAGAGGCATACTTTTTAACTATTAGATTGATAACTGATTCTTAAGTTCATTCTACCGTTTTTGTTAAATCACCGAATGAGCGACTTGCCAAAAGTAACACAATTTTAGGTTTTAAATACCACCTTGAATATGCTGTAGCAGGAAGACTCAATTGTTGTAAATGAATTCACTGGTTTATATCGAAGAAATTTGCTCTTGGTGTCCCGAACTATGCCACAAAAAAGAAAGCTCATATTAAATCTGAGATCCATTACACCTCATCAGGATGAGAAATCAGCGACCTTCAGCATGAGGTGATAAACAGAATCATCTTAATGACTTCAATCACTTTTTCGACAGTAGCTGTCTAATCTTATGTAACAAAATTTCTCGATAGATAGGTTTCATAACTACATCCTCACATCCGGCATGAAATGCCCTATACCGCTGTTTGACCCAGGCGTGGGCAGTAATCGCCAAGATAGGTAGGTCCGGGTAATGGGCCTTTATCTGTTGGCTCGCTTTAAAGCCATCCATAACTGGCATGTACAAGTCCATCAGGATCAGGTCCGGCTCTATTTCATCCATTCGATCCAATGCTTCTTGACCATGGCAAACGCTTACAACACCAAGTTCGAAAACACGAAGTTGCTCATCTATAATCTCAGCAATAAAGCGGTTGTCATCCACCACCAAAATCTTTTTCCCCCGCAACAAGTCTCGATCTGAGTCGTCAGGATGGCTTGACTTATAGATGTTGGGGTTTTCCGTTACCATCGATGGTAAAGTAACGAAAAATGTACTTCCACAGTTTAAAGCTGACTCGGCAGAAATCCTGCCACCCATAATGTCCGTTAGCTTTTTTGCTATAGACAGGCCAATACCCATTCCGTCGTAGTTTCTATTTAGACCGTCATCCCCCTGCCGGAAGTCTTCAAAAAGAACAGCCTTTTTTACTTCGTCAAAACCCACTCCTGTGTCACGGACGACGAGCTCAATGTTTTCTGCTCCCGGAACGATCCGAAACCCAAACTCAATTTCACCATGGCGGGTGAACTTAACAGCATTTTTAAACAACACATTGAGTACCTGCAACGATTTTGCCTGATCTAATTCCATTTCATGATATATACTTAAAGTCGAATCAGAATATCGAAGACTGATGTCGTCACGTTTTCCTGATTGAACCAGAATTTCTTCCAGCATAGCCCATGCGATTGTATAAAAATTGACACAATTCACTCGCTCAGGTTTTGCCAAAACCTGATGTCCTTGCGCCAAAGAAAGATCAAACAAATCTTCGAGTAGATGGATCATTTCAGTTCCTGAGCGGCGAATCGTAGTTGCAATCTCCTGCAAGGTCGGGTCGTCTGTCAGTTCAGGCAGTATTCCACTAAAACCGATGATCGGATTCAGCGGTGTACGTAATTCATGGCTGACAGTAGCTAAAAAAGCCGATTTGAGCCGTGAGGACTCCTCTGCTATTTCCTTCGAGCGGATCAATTCTGCCTCCCGCGTTCGATGAGCCAAAACGTTCGCTATCATATCTGTCAACGATTTCAGACTGTTAATGTCATCCTCTTCCCATTGTTTACTTTCCTTAACTGAATCAAAACCAATAAAACCTCTCAATTGTCCTTTAAAAAAAAGGGGAAGCACTAAGATCGAAATAATCTGCTGAGCTTGAAGAATTTCCTTTTCCTGCTCAGCTTCAGCGGGTAATTCTAAGATATCTTGATAATTAATAATCTCCCTCTTTCGCATGCATTGCATCCACCAGGGGAACATGTCAGTTGGTAATTCCTGTAAATTGTCAATTTCAGGAGTAATATCGAAGTTACACCATTCGTGGGTGTTATTCATGATTGCGCCACCCTGAGCTAGTTGAAATATATAGACCCGATCAACTTGCGTGAACTGTCCGATTTTTCCCAAAGCTTCAGTGATAATCGGATCAGTGGTCGTGGCTCTCCCATTGAGGAAGTTCTGTGAAATTTCATATAGGACATGTTCAAATTGTTGTTTTCGTTCTTGCCAAAGCTCCTTTATCTTTCGCTCCGTGATGTCGATTGTCACACCGCGAAGTTTAATCAATTTTCCATCTTTTGTAATCGGATCTAAACTAAACTGTACCCACATAATTTCATCCTCAGGCAGTAATAGCCGAAACTCCAGATCCGTCTGCTTCTGTTGCTCAGTCAACTCCTCCCCAATATGATTAAATAAATGGAGATCTTCCGGGTGTATCAAACTGAAAAAATACTCATAAGTTAGTTCAACCGTACCCGGTTCTATTTTTAGTAACCGATAATAGTTTTCAGACAAAATAATTTCTTCGGTAGCCGCATCATACTCCCAACTCCCCATATTCGCAATGGTTTGTGCATAAGCTAAAGATTCCTGATATCTCAATACCTCAAGTTCACTTTCCTTACGTTGAGTTATGTCAATGTTTACACCTTTTAACAAAACCAGCTCTCCATTCTCAAATGTTGGTTTGATATTGTTTTGCATCCACATTTGTCTTCCATCAGGACACACAATGCGGTGCTCCACTTCAACCTCCTTCTTATCCTTCATAATTTTTTCGTGAGCAACAGCTATTGCCATTCGATCATCAGGATGTACCAGCTCCATAAAATACTCAAAAGAAGGTACTATTTCTACCTTGTTCAATCCGAGGAGCTCATAGATGTTATCGGACCAACGGGTACGATCCCGTTTAACGTCAAATTCCCAATTACCCATTTTACCCAATACCTGAGATTGCAAAATAAAACTCTTCCGATCTTTCATCTTGCTTTCATCCTTTTTTCGCTCCGTAATATCATTGATCATAACATGCCTGGCTTCCTCCTCTTGATATTGAATCAGATGAGACGTACTTTCAATGACCCTCTCCCCTCCAGTTTTCGTCAGAATTGTCAATTCATTGACCTTTCTCAATACCGATTTGTCATTCTGCATAAACTCGAGCATGTTCGCCCAGTTTTTTTCCGAAAACAACCGACTAAGATCAAAATTCTCTAAATCATCAGACGTATAACCCGTCAAATCATAAGCGGCATGGTTGACATTCAATAGCTCTAACGTTGCTGTTGAATAGATGATCATCGGCTGTGGATTGTTCATAAACAGGTAATCGAAACTTTCCATGTTAGCCGTGTCGGCTTTCGCAGTGGTAGCTTCACTCCTTTTTCGTTCCTGTTCCTTAAAAACTATCACAATCGTATCTGAGTCATCTACTAGCTGATCAACTATCCAAACCACCTCTACAAAAATGACCTCACCTTTGTTATGAACAAATTTCTTTACCTGGCAAGACTGTTTTATCTCTCTGGAAAATAACTGCCGTAAAGTCTCATCATCCGATCCGTGTTCTTCAGGATGACTAATATCGGACAAGCTTTTGCCCACTAACTCAGGTAACTCATAACCGATAAACTTGCTGAAAACCAAGTTCGCAGAAACAATTTTGTGTGTACGATCAATCTGAGCATAACCAATAGACAAATTGTCCAACACATCTCTGACTATCATAATCTTGAGCTATTTATTTGTATTTTACCAAGAGTTCTTTTGGTCTGAAATACGTGTTATCCCTTTTTTAACCCGCGGTTAGATCAAATTTATAAAAATATACCGTATTTCATAATTCGCCAGACACTAGATAGCCTTTAGTACTTTGTCGTTCCAATTCATCTTAGAGCATGCAAAACAAGGCTCAGCTTTCCGATATCAGGTGCAGCATACAGCACAACTCCCAACACCTCTAAGTATTGATAAATGTACCGATAGCTTACCCATCTAGTCCAAAATCTGTTTACAACATAGCTTCCGTTTCAATTAAAGAGCCACAAATGCGTTCTGTTTAACGAATCTACCTCCGACACAATATTGCAAACGAAATTTAAGTTTAACAACATGCCAGACACCTCAAAAAGTTTTCCAGCCAAGCTGCGCACAATTCATCACTCCCTTCTTCGAATTTAGTTGCTGTATTTCACAATTGATGGAATCGTTAGAGAAGTCAATTAAAAGTTAGGCAACACTAAAAAACGGTTTAGTCTTGGCAAAAAAACAAAAGCGACATTTATTGAAAAGTGCCGCTCCTATTTTTTATACTTGTTTTAGCAAGAAGTCTCTAAAGTTGTCAAACTCTTTACTGAGTGGGATCGAAAGTTTTTCGCCTTTCATAAACTCAGCTAGTTTTTCGGGTAGTGGAACATTTCCAGCACCGATAATTTTTTCAACTGTTTCGGTGAATTTGGCTGGATGAGCCGTTTCCAGGAAAACCCCTACTTCACCATCTTGTAAATCTTCTTCTAAAGCTCTATAGCCTGTCGCCCCATGCGGATCAGGCAAATAATCGTATTGGTCATACACTGCTTTCAGCACTTCGCGAATCTCAGCATCCGAATAACGGAAGCCTTTCATTTTGGACTTAATGGCTTCGTGCGAATGATCAAACAAATCCAGAATACGGGCAAAGTTACTGGGATCACCAACATCCATGGCATTGGCAATGGTTGACACCGATGCCCGGGGTTCATACTTGCCACTTTGCAGGTATTTGTAAACGATGTCGTTTTCGTTGTTCGCAGCGATGAACCGCTTGATTGGCAAGCCCATTTTCTTGGCAAACAAACCGGCTGTCAGGTTACCAAAATTACCACTGGGCACCGACATGACAATATCGTCAGTAATGCCTTTTTCGCGCAAACGGGCATAGGCATTGAAATAATAAAATGCTTGTGGAAGAAAACGCGCCACGTTAATTGAGTTGGCTGAAGTCAATGTCAAACCGGCTTTTAATTCCTGATCCAGAAACGCGGTTTTCACTAACCGTTGGCAATCGTCAAAGGTTCCATCAACTTCAATGGCCGTAATATTTTGACCCAGTGTGGTAAACTGCTTCTCCTGAATTTCGCTCACCAATCCTTTTGGATACAGCACATAAACACGAATGCCGTCAACACCTAAAAAGCCATTGGCAACAGCACTTCCGGTATCTCCCGAAGTAGCCACCAACACATTGACCTGCTCGGTATTTCCTTTCAGGAAATAAGCAAGTAAACGCGCCATAAACCGCCCACCAACATCTTTAAATGCCAGCGTAGGTCCGTGCCAAAGTTCCAGCGAATAAATGTTGTCGTTGACATGCACAACAGGGCAATCAAAACAAAGTGTATCGTAAACCAGCTCTTTTAAATCGGCCTCCGGAACATCTTCCCCGAAGAATTTTTTGGCCACCTCAAGAGAGATTTCCTGAAACGACAGATTGTGGATATTGTCGAAAAAAGATTGTGGCAACGCTTCAATGCGCTCGGGCATAAACAAGCCTTTGTCATCTGCCAGTCCTTTAATTACCGCATCTTTTAGCGACACCTCCGAAACCATTTTATTGGTACTGTAATATTTCATGCTCTGAGTTTCAAGTTTCGAGTTTCAAGTTTCAGACTGTTCGACCCACAATCGAAACTATCCTTCTCGAAAATCAGTATTTTATAATTTATTCTATCAACTAATTAATGCTTTTATAAATTCAGCGCCGTGCAACAAACCATAGTCACCTTTCTGAACTGTAAATTCGTCATAAGCCTCAACGCCATCACCTTCAACGTCGGGTTTGTAAATAATGAATGGCACCGGATCGCTCGTATGAACCGTGGTGGCACATGGCGTCGGGTGGTCGGGTAAAACAGCAATGGCAACCGGCTCATCCATTTTGGCAGTTTCCTCCATTAAATACTTCACCACACGATAATCGAGGTACTCAATCGTTTTGGTTTTGAGTTCCACATCGCCTTCGTGTCCGGCTTCATCGCTAGCCTCAATATGTAAGTAAATCAAGTCATGATCTTTCAATGCATCCATCGTCGCTTGTGCTTTGCCTTCGTAATTAGTATCGTAAAGTCCGGTGGCACCTTCAACGTGGATAACATCCATGCCGGCGTAAACGCCAATTCCCTGGATCAGATCAACAGCAGAAATAACAGCCGACTTTTCAACGCCAAACATTTCCTTCAGCGTTGGCATTTGAGGTTTGTAACCCGGCGACCACGGCCAAATGCTATTGGCCATATCTTTTCCGGCAGCTTTCCGTTTTTGGTTAATCGGATGCTCCGACAACAGCTCCATCGATCTCATAATCAACTCATTCAACAATTCAGCTGTTGCCTGCCCTTCTTTTCCCTTCGCTTTTGGAAGATATCCTTTAAACGGTTTTCCGGGCACATCGTGCGGTGGAGTGCAGGCCATTTGCTTTTTACCACCTTTAATGACCAATAAATGACGGTACGAAACCCCTTTGTGAAAGATGATTGTTTCAGAACCCAATTTCTCATTTAGAAAATCGATAAGTTCATGCGACTCTTCATTAGAAATATGCCCTGCCGAATGGTTTTTAATATTTTCACCTTCAACACTAATCAGGTTGCAACGCAAAGCCAAATCGCCGTCTTCCAATGTCACTCCCATGCTGGCAGCTTCTAGTGTTCCACGTCCTTCAAACACATTAGCCACATCGTAACCTAAAACCGACATGTTGGCAATCTCGCTTCCCGGGTGCATTCCTTCGGGTACAGTCTGTAATTGTCCACACCGCCCAAGTTTTGCAAGGTGGTCAATCGCAGGAATATTTGCTAGTTGTAAAGGGGTTTTTCCTCCGTAATTCTTCAGTGGCTCATCAGCCATTCCATCCCCTAAAACAATTATATATTTCATCTCATTATAATTTAAAATTTTCAACGGTATTTGATGGAACTCGCCTATAATAATTCTCCTGTGTATGATAGCCTTTACATGCTCGTTTCATGTATTTCTTTTTTTTCAATTTAACTCTCTGCAATTCTCGTATCTACTTTCCTTCAACTTCTTTCACCTGTTCCATTCGATCTGCCTTAAATTCGCTTCCCTGAAAACCATCCGTATCCGATAATTGCATTTCAAATTTTTAATAGACAAGAAAAATAATATCTGCTTTCGAAAACTCATTCAACTAAATGTTTGATACCCGAATGATGTCGGCAAATACACCGGCTGCAGTTACTTCTGCTCCCGCACCGTATCCCTTTATAATCATCGGAAATTCGTTGTAGCGCTCCGATGTAAACATGACCAGATTGTTGCTCCCTTGCAAATCGAAAAACGGATGCCCCTGCTCAATTTCCTGCAAGCCAACTTCAGCCTTGCCATCTTCATATTTGGCGACAAAGCGCCAACATTTGTTTTCGGCTTCCAGTATCTCCCGGCGTTTTTCAAAGTCAGCATCCAATCCTGAAATTCCGTTCCAGAAATCACCTATGCTTCCATCGAAGAACTCTTCAGGCACGAATTTATTGATGATCACATCCTCTTTATCAATTTCATAACCTGACTCGCGAACCAGAATCAGCAATTTACGAACCACATCAATCCCACTCAGGTCAACTCTTGGGTCAGGCTCCGAATAACCTTCTTCTTTCGCCATTTTAATCGTTTTACTCAACGGTACATCAGCTGAAATTGTATTGAAAATAAAGTTCAGTGTCCCTGACAAAACAGCCTCAATCTTCAATATTTCATCTCCGGCATTCACCAAGTCATTCAATGTATTGATGATGGGAAGTCCTGCACCAACATTGGTTTCAAAAAGGAACTTGACTCCTTTTTGCTTGGCAATTTTCTTTAGTTTCAGGTAATTTTCATATTCCGAAGAAGCCGCAACCTTATTCGCCGTTACGATAGAAACGTTGGCATTCAACAAGTCAGCATATACTTCAGCCGCTGCATCAGAAGCGGTACAATCCACAAACACGGAATTGTATATGTTCATATCGATTATTTCCTGCTTATAGGCATCCAACCCGGAGGATTCTCCTTCAGCATCCAAACGTTCTTTAAACCCATCAATGTTAATTCCGTTGCGATCGAACAACATTTTCTTCGAATTGGCCACACCAACCACTTTCAACTTCAGGTGCTTATCTTTCAATAGTTTTTCCTGTTGTTGTTGAATTTGACTTAACAGATTACCGCCAACCAAACCAATTCCAAGCATAAAGACATTAACTTCGATATTCTCGGAAAGGAAGAATGATTCGTGCACCACATTCAGGGTTTTGCGTAAATCAGAGTCCTTTACAACCCAGGAAATATTTAACTCCGAAGCGCCCTGTGCAATCGCGATAATATTAATACCATTTTTTCCAATGGTATTAAACAGCTTGCCGGCTATTCCGGTTGTATGTTTCATGTTTTCACCAACAATCGCTACAATCGATAAATCACTCTCAATCTCAATTTTATTGATTTGTTGAGCTGCAATCTCACGATCAAATTCAATTCGAATAGCTTCTTCGGCAGTTTCTGCTTTCAGGGTGTCTACAGCAAACGAAATTGAGTTTTCAGACGATGCTTGAGAAATCAGAATCACATTGATATTTTCCTTGGCCAATGCACCAAACAAACGGCTAGAAATACCGGTTACACCAACCATTCCAAGCCCTTGAACGGTAATCAGGCTGATGTTTGAAATAGAAGAAATACCTTTAATTGGACGGTCTTTTCCATTCGGCTGGCTTGGACGAACCAAGGTTCCTTCGTGTTCAGGATCAAGCGTATTTTTTATTTGTACAGGTATCCCCTTTTGGAAAACCGGCAAAATTGTTGGCGGGTAAATGACTTTCGCTCCAAAATGTGAAAGCTCCATCGCCTCGGAATAACTTAGCGATTGAATGGTGTAAGCTTTACTGATGATGCGAGGATCAGCAGTCATAAAACCATTGACATCAGTCCAGATCTCAAGCACCTCAACATTTAATGCCGCTGCCAGAATTGCTGCGGTATAATCAGAACCTCCGCGTCCGAGAGTTGTATATTCTCCGGCACTGTTACTGGAAACGAATCCCGGAGCGATGCAAACACCTGAAAAATTCTCAAATGCCTTTTTTACCTTTTTATTCGTCAATTTAAAATCGACCAGGGCGCGACCAAAAGCGCTATCGGTTTTTATCATTTTTGAAGCATCAACCCATTGCGATCCTTCAATGAATTCGCTAATGATATAGGAAGACAAACGCTCGCCAAAGCCCCCAATTTTATCCAACGTTTTTGGTGTTAACTCTCCTATCATGGAAACTCCCTGTATCACTTTAGACAGTTCATCCAACAATTGATTGACTTCTGCTTTTACCTTTTCCTTTTGTTCGCCATCAAACAAAGCGTCAACCACTTCATCGTGTCTCTCCTTAATTACCGTAATTTCCGTATTGAAATATTCCGTTGCTAACACAGCCATTTTTGCTGCATTTAATATCTTGTCAGTTATTCCGCCCAAAGCAGAAACGACAACAATGACGTCGCCTGACTGACCTTTCACAATTTCCTTTACCTTTCGGATGTTTTCAGCACTTCCAACAGAAGTACCTCCAAATTTCAACACTTTCATACTTGATAATTAGATTCTCGATTCCTGACCTATAATACCAGATCAGTTCGAATTCAAACAACTATTAAAAACTAAATGATAACAAGCGGGAAATCTTTCCAGAAGACGGTTCCAGTAGTAGTCCACTCCTTATCAAAAAAAATCTGGATGAAGCAGTTTAGCGACTCATCCAGACATCACTGCAATATCATTTCTACTATTCAACCGTGGCTGCTGTAGCGACCGCTTCAATAATTTTTGTTTCCAGTTCGTGCGCCAACTCCTGATTATCACGCAAGATATTTTTAACGCCTTCACGTCCTTGCCCCAGTTTCGTTTCACCGTAACTAAACCATGAGCCGCTCTTTTTAATGATGTTATAATTTACTCCCAAATCAATGATTTCACCAACCTTTGAAATTCCTTCACCATACATGATATCAAATTCAGCTTTACGAAATGGTGGAGCCACTTTATTCTTCACCACTTTCACACGAGTATGGTTCCCCATCACATCTTCACCATCTTTAATTTGACCAATACGACGAATATCCAACCGAACTGAAGCATAAAATTTCAGGGCATTACCGCCGGTGGTTGTCTCCGGGTTTCCAAACATGACACCAATTTTCTCACGCAATTGGTTAATGAAAATGCAGCAGGTTTTGGTCCGGTTAATATTGGCCGTTAGCTTACGCAAGGCCTGCGACATCAGTCGCGCTTGAAGCCCCATTTTTGAGTCGCCCATTTCACCTTCTATCTCCGCTTTTGGAGTTAAGGCAGCTACCGAGTCAATAACGACAATATCAACAGCTCCCGAGCGAATCAGATTGTCAGCAATTTCCAGTGCCTGTTCCCCGTTGTCAGGCTGAGAAATTAACAATTCATCAGTATCAACACCTAATTTTTTTGCATAGTAAGGATCAAATGCATGCTCGGCATCAATAATGGCTGCGATACCTCCAGCCCTTTGAGCCTCTGCAACCGCATGAATAGCCAAGGTTGTTTTACCAGATGATTCCGGCCCATAAATTTCAATTACCCGGCCTTTGGGAAATCCTCCAACCCCCAGAGCAATATCCAATCCAATTGAACCTGATGAAATTGCAGGAACATCTTCAACAGCACGATCACCCATCTTCATGATGGCACCTTTGCCGTAACTTTTTTCAATTTTATCCATTGTAAGCTGAAGGGCTTTCAGCTTCTCTTTATTTACATTTGATTCTTCTTTTGCCATACTACGCTAAGTCTAAAGCTTTGATTATTTGATTTGTGTGATCTTTTGTTTTTACCTTTTTAAATATCTCTTCAATAACACCTTCTTCGTTAATCACGTAGGTTGTGCGAATAACTCCCATATATTTTCTCCCATACATGTTTTTTTCGCCCCACACACCGTAAGCCACCATAATCTCTTTTTCTGTATCGGCTACCAGGTTGAAATTGAAGCCGAACTTATCGGCAAATTTTTTGTGCGAAGCTACACTGTCCGGGCTAACCCCTACAACTTCATAGCCTTTTTCAATCCAGGCATCATAATTGTCGTTCAGATTACAGGATTCAGCAGTACATCCCGGCGTATTGTCTTTAGGGTAAAAGTATAAAATTAATTTCTTGCCTCTAAAATCAGACAGAGAAACGGATTCATTATTTTGATTAAGTCCTTTAAATTCAGGTGCAACATCACCTTTGTTCAGAAGTGCCATACATTTTTTCTGTTTAATTAGACAAATATACTTGAATTAATGATAAATTTCAGTTTAATATGAATTGAAAAACGAACAAAAACTTAACAGTTAAAGAAAAATTAGCTTTCAACATTTTTTGTAATTTTAGATCGAAAACGATATCGCTATTATGCATATAAACATGACAACTTTTCACAGAACAACTTCATTTCTTTTATTGTTTTTAGTCGGCCTTTGTTTCATCGGAAAAACAGCCCTTGCACAAAACGATCCGGAACAGCTGGCTAAGAATTTAATTGAAGAAGAAAAATACGCTGAAGCCCTGTCCTATTTCAAGGATTTGGTTCATTTGTATCCTCAGGATAAAGAGTTAAATTACTATCTGGGCATGTGCCTGGCCGAGACCGAGCAGCTTGGAGGTGAAACAAAAGAAGCACTGCAATTATCATTAGGAACAGATACGCCTGCAAAAAGCTTGTACTACCTCGCGCAATGCTTTCATGCAGAAGAAAATTACACGGAAGCACTCAGCTACTACAAACAGTTTGATAATGAAGCTAAAAACCGGGTAAAGCGCTCGACAAAACTGGATAAACTGATTGATTTTTCGGAAAAGCAAATTAATCCGTTCCCCAAAGCGGAACAGCAACCTGACATTGAGCCAGACGTTAAACAAAAAAAAGAAGTACAAAAAGTTGACACGCTTGAAAAACAAAAGCCGATTCAAATAGAAATCCCTGCCGGGCTGGAAGATAGCCTGATCAATTTTCAGGTTAATTCAACCATTAAGTATCTGAAAATAGACCAATTTAAAAACCCCAAGTCACTTCAGGCATTTATTCAAGCTTGGCAAGACGAACAGGACTTGAAGCAAATATTGATAAAAACGAAAAATCTTCGTGATAAATATCATTCAGCTTTAGCCAACGAAAAAGAGGACATTACTAATAAAATCCTTACTTTAGAACAAGAAACGTACTCTAAAAACCAAGTTATTAACGAGCAATATATTGAAGCCCGGAAAAGGGAAATCAATTATTGGGAGCAGGCTGACCAAAAGGACATTCAGTCGTTCAGTCAAAAAATAAAGACTATGGAGGACAGCATTCAGCAAGCTCGCGAAGCAGAACGCATCAAGAAGCTGGAAGCTGAAAAGCCAGTGGTATTGCCAGATAGCCTTGTTAAAAACTTGATGCCTGATGAACCCGCGACAGCTGACAATGAGGTAACCTATAAGATACAAATTGGCGCTTATAGTAAAACACCTCCTGACTGGGTTCAACGATTATTTAAAAAATTGTCGGTCATTCGTCGCATTGATCAATATACCGACGAGAATGGCGTGACAGTTTATACTGTTGGCGAACTAAAATCGTACGGCGATGCTCTGCAAATGCAATCTCAAGTGCGAACCGAAGGAGTTAAAGACGCATTTATTGCGGCCTATAAAAACGGAACCCGAATACCTGTAAAAGAAGCCCGAAGTATTACGGAGGGATAATATGGAGAACAACATGAAGTCTGAAGAACAAACAAAAAAGCAACCGGAACAAGATAATAAGACAGAACGGAAAAATAACCGGTTTCTCATTCTTCACAATGATGACAACCATAGCTTTGATTATGTGATTGATGCCTTAATTAAAGTTTGTGAGCACGATGCCGAGCAAGCAACCCAATGCACTTTAATCACACATTATAAAGGAAAATGTGATGTTAAAAAGGGAAGTTTTACTTACCTTAGTCCACTAAAGAAAGCCTTGGTTGCCCGAGAATTAACGGCCACCATCGATTAACAAAAAAACAAATGACCATTCTAATCATCTTATTCCTGATCTTACTGGGAATTCTGCTGTTGCTTTTAGAATTTGTAGTGATCCCGGGAATCACCATTGCCGGAATTGGGGGTGTCGTTTTACTTGGAGCAAGTGTTTATTTAGCTTTTGATACTTATGGTGTTTTAGTGGGAATTATCACACTCGCTTTCGTTATCATTGCCTCCCCTATCATTGTCTACCAACTCTTTCAAAGTAAAACGGGTAAACACATGCTTTTGAATTCTGAAATCGATAGCCATATCGACAAAATAGATGAGCAGCTTATTCGTGTTGGCGATGAAGGAATAACACTCGGAAGACTCGCTCCTACAGGAAGGGTCAAAATAAATAAGCATAGCATGGAAGCCAAATCCGCAGCCGGCTTTGTTGATCAACATGTCAAAATCAAGGTTATTGAAGTTTTAAGAACGCAAGTAATTGTTGAACCAATAAATCAATAAATAATGGAATATTTTGGAACTTTAGGATTAGTTGTTGGGATTTTTGTCCTACTCATTATCATCCTGTATTTTATACCAATCGGACTTTGGTTTTCAGCCTTAGTTTCCGGAGTTCGTATCTCACTTATGCAACTCTTTCTGATGCGTTTCAGAAAGGTTCCCCCTTCTGTAATTGTTCGTGCTTTGATTGAAGGAACCAAAGCCGGCATTAAGTTAGACCGCGACAAACTTGAAGCTCACTATTTAGCAGGCGGAAAAGTTGACATGGTTGTTCATGCATTAGTTTCGGCCGAAAAAGCCAATATTGATCTGACATTTAATATGGCCACCGCCATTGACCTGGCTGGCCGCGATGTATTTGAGGCAGTACAGATGTCGGTGAATCCTAAGGTAATTGACACACCTCCGGTTGCTGCTGTTGCCAAAGACGGTATTCAGCTCATAGCCAAAGCAAGGGTGACTGTTCGTGCAAATATCAAACAGCTAGTTGGTGGTGCAGGCGAAGACACTATTTTGGCGCGAGTTGGCGAAGGTATCGTTTCTTCTATCGGTTCATCGCACACCCACAAAGCAGTGCTGGAAAATCCAGACTCTATTTCCAAAGTTGTACTAAACAAAGGACTGGATGCAGGTACAGCATTCGAAATTCTTTCGATCGATATCGCCGACATTGACATTGGTAAAAACATTGGAGCAGGGCTACAAATTGACCAAGCTGATGCTGATAAGAATATTGCACAAGCTAAAGCAGAAGAGCGTCGTGCGATGGCTGTTGCATTAGAACAAGAGATGATTGCAATGGCGCAGGAAATGCGTGCTAAAGTAATCGAAGCTGAAGCCCAAGTTCCCTTGGCAATTGCAGAAGCATTTAAACTCGGTAATCTGGGAATTATGGATTACATGAAATACAAAAATATCATGGCCGATACTTCGATGCGAGACTCAATAGCCGGAGACGAAAAAGGTAAAGGCAAAAAGAATTAAGCAGAAAGTAACTACTCAAAAGAAAGGGCGTTTCCAATTGGAAACGCCCTTTCTTTTACTATAGGGATAATTCAATTGTTAAAAAATGTTCTATAGCACGTTTTTTAATATTCGCTTAACACACAATCGTGTTTTTCACCTTACCTTTGTAGTAGATTTTATTTCATAAGTTTAGGTTTGATTAGTTTTATTGGTTTAGTTAGGTTAGAAAAGGGTAGATAGAGATCTACTCTTTTTTTTCAAATCTTGAATAAAATCAAAATAAATGCTGCAAAACATATTTTTTAACATTCACATAACACAAGTTTGTGTTTTTCAACATATCTTTGTGATAGATTTTATTTCATAAGTTTAGGTTTGATTAGTTTTATTGGTTTAGTTAGGTTAGAAAAGGGTAGATAGAGATCTACTCTTTTTTTTGCTCGTAACCCAAATGAATCCACTTTTCGTAGGTATTGACATAACGAATCAACTAAAATTCAGAAAATGAAACAAAAACTGTTCTTTTCAATTTCAATCCTAATCAGCTTAACGCTTCTTTCTTGCGGGCAAAGAAACGCTAAAAATGAAATGGATGCAGAAGCTTACTCCAGACTTCTGAAAATCGGCAACCACATTTCGGCACAAGCACAAACCTCCTTACTATCTCATGTTTCCAACGCCATGAAAAAAGGTGGTAGTCTTTATGCGGTGGAATTTTGCAACCTGCAAGCCTCCTCAATTACCGACAGTCTGAGTAATCATTTCAACTGCACAATATCTCGCGTTTCGGATAAGAACCGCAATCCGGAGAATAACTTAAAAACAGCAACAGACAAGCAACTATGGAATTGGGTAACCCAACAAGATGCTCCGAAAGATACGCTGGTTGTGGTTAAATCGCAGGCTATCTACTATAAACCAATCCGAACGGCAATGCCGGCTTGCCTGCAATGTCACGGACCGGCAGAGGGCATTCAGCCTGACACCTATGAAAAGCTGCAAGCACTTTACCCCATCGACAAGGCCACAGGCTACAAATTAAACGAA
The DNA here is from genome assembly GCF_963678245.1 of uncultured Sunxiuqinia sp. NCBI lineage: Bacteria > Pseudomonadati > Bacteroidota > Bacteroidia > Marinilabiliales > Prolixibacteraceae > Sunxiuqinia > uncultured Sunxiuqinia sp. The sequence goes on along the minus strand of NZ_OY782772.1, from coordinate 312,307 downwards.
CTCCGGGGATTATGGAAAATTGAGCTTGCTCAGGAAAATTAAGAGCGTCAGCAACTCAAAATATTCGATGGGAAAAAGCGAGAAGCTACTTGGGGCTTAAGTAATCCAAGTGGTCTATCGCTGTTATTTAGGCATCCTTTTTAGGCAGAAAACCGTTTTCTTACTGAATTCTAAAACGGAGACCAACATACGATTTGCGTCCAAAAATGGGCCCCCAAATCAATGAGCTTTCAAAATAAGGACTAAACGGTTGATCGCTGGCTATAATCGGATTATGCTGTTTGTAACCGGTCAGATTTTCAACTCCCACATAAATCTCGAACCATTCATTAAAACTTTTGCTAACCTGTGCATTCATTAGAAAAAAATCGGGGGAATAACCATCTCGTTGAAATTCCTGAGGATTAGAAACCGCATTTGGAATCCGATTTTCGCCTTGCCAATTAATGGTATAGTCAAAGCTCCACGAATTGCGGGTTTCGTATGCCAAGTTTAGAAATGCCCGATGACTGGCCAACAGCGGCTTCGCCAACAAACCCTGCTGATAGGTCGTTTTTACATCATACCAACGATAAGCCAGACGCGCATCCAGGCGTTGAACCATCTCATAATCAAGCTGTGCCTGAAAACTGGTTGAGTAGGATTTCTCATTCGACTCAAAAAACAAGGCCTGCTGTGGGTCTTGATCCAAGTCGAGTACTACCTGAGTGGAAAAGTCCGTTTGGTAAAAGTCAAAGCTGATGCTTCCGGGACGATACCCCAATTCAAACTTTTGGGTCAGGTTTAGCCCATAGTTCCAGGCTACCTCGGGACCAAATCCATACGGATAATCATTGTCTTTACCCTGAAATACAATTTGACGCGAACTGGCCAATATGCCACTATTTTCACTGATCACACTGGCTGTGCGCTGCCCTCTCCCCGCTGAAATCCGCAACACTGTTTGTTCTGCCGGAGCGTAGCGAACATGCAGGCGTGGCGTTAGAAATGCGCCATACAAACTATGATAATCAGCCCGTATACCTGCCACCAAACTAAATGCGTCGGACGGTAGCCAGCTATACTCGAAAAAGACGCCCGGCACCGATTCTTCGCGGTTGAAGATTGTGTCATTCAACGTTTCGCGAAAATCGTCATACTGAAGTGAGGCTCCTGTTTTAAACTCATGGTTGGTGTTCCCAATAATACTCTGATAAATGAAATTGGCATAGGCTGATTGCTGCTCTGCATTGTACGCATTCAAACCAAAATAACTATCCTGCTCATGTGTTGTTGCGGCCAGTTGTAAACCTATTGATTTCCATGGCAGATCATAAAACACCTTGCCTATTTTCGCCCAGCCTTCCAGTCGCTTCACATCAACGTTCATTCCCCAGACATTGCTCGTGAGAGCATCTTCGGATTGAAAATCCAATTCTCCGCCTTCACTGGTCATGGCCGATCCCTTGATGCCAAATTGCAGGTGGATTCCCTGCCCGCCGTTATACGTCCAGCGGTTCAGTGCGGTAAACGCGCTGCCGATCAGCATATCCACAAACCCGTCATTGTTGTGGTCAAGCTTTCCAGAATTGTTCTTTCCATGCAACAACAAGGCTGTTGACCAATTTTCATATTTAAACCGGTGAGCTAGGTTCAAGTTGGCCTCCAAACGACTTTCCGCATTGACAAACAAGTTCAAATACAGCCGATCCGCCACCTAAGGCTTTCTCATTTCGAGGTTGATTTGCCCGGCAATACTTTCGTAGCCGTTCACCACCGAACCCGTTCCTTTGTTCAGTTGAATGCTCTCGATCCAGGTTCCCGGAACGAGTGTCAACCCGTAAATCGAAGCCAATCCACGCATATCCGGTATATTTTCGCGGGTCATCTGAACGTATGGGCCAGCTAGCCCCAGCATCTGAATCTGGCGCGACCCGGTTACTGCATCAGTAAACGAAACATCGATACTTGGACTGGTTTCAAAACTTTCACTCAGGTTACAGCAGGCTGCTTTACACAACTCCTTCTCCGCAATATGCTCCACTTTGACGGAGCCCAGCATGGAGATCTCTGTCGACTTCTGTCGGTGTACAACCTCCACCTCGCCCAACTCGCGCGAAACATCCATCACCACCATCGGAATTTTGTCGGTGTTAACCTCCAATGTGTCGTTGCGATAACCGATATAACTAAATACCAACTGCTTGGTTTTATTGGTCCGCTCAATAATAAATTGCCCGGTATTGTCCGAGCTGGTACCAATAGAAGTACCTTCCCAATACACATTGACACCAACGAGCGGCGTCGTTTTCCCATCTTCGGTTCTCTCTGCTACACTTCCTTCCACCATATTTGGGGCAAGCTGTGCCAATCCGAACAACGGAAAGACAAGTAGCAGGGAAACTAGCCATCCCTTCTGAATCATCTTGAATTGAATTAGTGAATTTCTACTCCGTCGCGGTACTTGCAACAATCGTTTAATTGAGCGTAAGCTTCATCGGTGGCTTTCACTTTTTTGGTGTCGTGCCCGGCTTTCGCAATGGCCTGATGAATAGCTTTCTCATCCGTCTTTTTAGTGGAATAAATAACTTTGATTTTTTGGGCTTGCTTGTCCCATTCAGCCATTTTTACGCCTTTTATTAATGCCACTTTTTCAATACGTTTTTCACACGCACCGCAAACTCCGGAAACTTCAAATTCAAGAGTTTCTACTTTTTTCTTTTTTCCGCCATTTTCGGCAAAAACGGCCACTGAGAAAAACAGGCCAAGTATAACTGAAAATAAAATTGATGTTCTCATTTTGTTAGTTTTTAATTGATACCATAAGACTATTCGGGCCATCAAAATTAAAGGCCCGTTAAGTGTTAATCGACTAAAAACTAACCGTAGTAAACCAAGGAACAATGCAGTAACCAAACCGGCTCGTTTGGTGGTGGATAAAAAGTATTTATAATGATTGGGGCATGCTGTTTCGTGGAAAAATCAGGCGAATAAACCAAGGTAGAAACAGCCTGTTGAGACATCGGTTGTTCTACTTTCAGCTTAGAGTTATTAAGAAGCATTTGTTGTTCTTCAAACTGAATCACCTGAGATTGATTGTGGCAGCAGTCTGTATCACATGAATTTTCTTCTCCACAACAAGAATTTGTTTCCGAAAAAAGCTGTACAGATGCAATTTCGCCCGAGCAATATTGTACTTGAACTGCCAACCCAACGGTAACCAACAAATAAAATACGGACAGTATGAAGACCAGTGCTCGTTTCATCTCTTGCAAAAATAAAAAATGAACCGTATTATTCTGTTAACAAACATTATAACTTCGAGTATATTTTGAGGTTGAACAAATCATCACAGAAATTCAAAACCCAATCAACACCTTCAACTACCAGAACCAAAACTCCTTGAAGTGAGTACCTGTGTCAATGAGAAATAAGCTCTCTTTTTCAATCCAAACTCAACAAAAACGGGACATCAATATTCTACAAACTCTGCAAAGTCGAATGTTTGGGAAAATTCATTAAAAACTATCTTGCTATTAAAATAAAAAAATAACTTTGGCGTTAGATGTAAAACCAGCCCACAGGGATGATGACCAGACAGCTCATTTTACTTTCATTTTTATTATTCACAGCTTTTAGCTTAAACGCTCAAGTAGGGGGTGAATCAACTTACGAGTTTTTAAATTTGCCAAATTCTGCACGCATGGCAGCACTTGGTGGCAATCAGGTAGCAATAAACGACTCTACCGATTTAAATGTCGCCTACAACAACCCAGCCTTGCTGCATCCATCTATGAACCAGAAACTGTTGATGAACTACGTCAGCTATTTTGATGATATTAAGTTTGGCTATGCCTCGTTTGCAAAAGATTATGGAGACATTGGAACTTTTGCTTTGGGAATGCATTATATCAACTATGGTAAATTCACTTATGCTGACGAAGTCGGGCAGCGTGGTGGAACATTCAATGCTTCAGAATATGCACTAAACATTATCTGGGCGAAGCAATTTAATCGGTTTCAGGTTGGTGCTACATTAAAGCCAATTTTATCGTCGTTTGAGGCTTACCAGTCATTTGGCTTGGCCGTTGATGCCGGCGTTAGCTATGCCAGCCTCGATAAACTGACCAATATTGCTCTTGTACTTAAAAATATGGGAGGACAAATAACGACTTACTACGAAGGAGCTAACCGTGAGTCTATTCCATTTGATGTCCAGTTGGGGGGTTCAAAAAAACTGGCTCATGCCCCATTCCGTCTGACTGCCACCTTACAACACCTACAAAAATGGACTTTGGCTCAACCAGAAGAAGTTGACAATGGTTTTGAAACAACAATTGAAGAAGATGATTTTGGCAAGAAATTCCTACGACATTTGGTTCTTGGCGTTGAATTGCTCCCTTCGGACAATTTTACAATCCGCGCCGGATACAATTACCAAAGACGACAAGAACTGCTTTTCAAAGACAAGGCATCAACAGTCGGTTTTTCATGGGGATTTGGGTTTAAAATAAACCGTTTTCACTTCAACTACGGATCGGCACGCTATCATTTGGCAGCAACCAGTAATCATATTTCAGTGGCTATCAACTTGCATAATAGCTTTAACTAGCTGAATTTAATCAAGTTCATAACCAGCCATCTGAATCATGAAGTCCACATCCAGTCGGAACAATTTTCAATAACAATTAACCACCCGTTCTATTTCTGCGCGTAGAACAATTTCGTCCATCGAAAAAACAATATATTTGTCAACATGAAGCAAAAAGCTGACAACAACAAAATTGTAATTGCCATTGATGGCCACTCGTCTTGTGGAAAAAGCACAGTAGCCAAACAACTTGCCAAACGTTTAGGATACATTTACTTGGACAGTGGAGCCATGTACCGGGCAGTTACTTTATTTGCTTTACACAACCAATTGGCTGGCGGTGGTAAAGTGGATGAGCAAGCCTTAATTGATCGTTTGGAAGAGATAAAAATTGAGTTCCGGTTTAATGAAACCACGAAGCAGAATGACACCTATTTGAATGGCGAAAACGTGGAAGACGAAATTCGTCAACTTCCGGTAGCCAATCATGTTAGCCCTGTTGCAACCATTCGCGAAGTTCGGCAGGCCATGGTTAGGCAACAGCAAGCAATGGGAAAAAACAAAGGCATTGTTATGGATGGTCGTGACATTGGCACAGTTGTTTTCCCAGATGCAGAGTTGAAAATATTTATGACTGCCAGCCCGGAAGTTCGTGCGCAACGCCGGTATGATGAACTGACAGAAAAAGGTAAGCAAGTTAGCTTTAACGAAATATTGAAAAATGTACAAGATCGTGATCGTATTGATTCGGGGAGAAAAGAAAGTCCGCTAAAGCAAGCTGACGATGCTTTAATTCTTGACAACAGCACGATCAGTCGGGAAGAGCAATTAAAATGGGTGATTGAAAAAGTTAAGGAAATCACAGAGGCCTAGTCGGACAAGACTGGTAAACTGAAAGTTATGCAACCAAATATCTACAACAAGATCAGGAGTATTTTTTGAAACTTGAAATTTAAAACTTAGCGTTTAATGCAGATTGAGATTGATCATAAATCAGGATTTTGTTTTGGTGTAGTAAACGCCGTCAAAAAGGCTGAAGAAACACTTGAAAAGAGTGGAAAACTTTATTGTCTGGGCGATATTGTACACAATGGAATGGAGGTAGAAAGACTTGAAGAGCTGGGGCTCATCACCATTGACCGAGAAACATTTTTCACTCTTAAAAATTGTCAAGTGCTCCTTCGCGCTCACGGTGAACCACCCTCAACCTACGAATACGCCAAAGCCAACAATATTGAATTAATTGATGCGACCTGCCCGGTGGTTCTCAAACTTCAGCAGCGGGTTAAAAAGGCTGCCCAAGAAATGAACAAAAAAAATGGTCAAATTATCTTGTTTGGGAAAAAAGGACATGCCGAAGTAGTGAGTCTAAATGGACAAACTGATAATCAAGCTATCGTTATTGAAAACAAAGATGATCTATCTGAAGTAGATCCTGAAAAGCCAGCCTACTTGTTTTCACAAACCACCAAATCACTCGAAAAATTCAATGAAATAGCAGACGAACTGAAACAAAATTCAAAGCAGGAGATAAACATTAAAGATACCATTTGCCGACAGGTAGCCAATCGGGTTCCACGCATGAAAGAATTTGCCAAACAACATGATGTGATCGTTTTTGTTGGTGGCAAAAAAAGTTCCAATGCTCAATTCCTATTTGAAGTTTGTTTAAAAAGCAACCCGAATAGCTACTTCATTTCAAATCCTGAAGAACTAAATCCCAACTGGTTTTCCAGTGAAAATTCCGTAGGGATTTGTGGTGCTACTTCAACCCCACAGTGGTTGATGGAAAAAGTCGCGGACCAAATAAAGAAATACGAAACATCGCACACCTAGCGCTCTTCTTGAGTCTCATTCTTCCTTAAATTTCTGGCAAAGTCCACGGCAATCGGTAATTTGCTTTTACCAATTGATTCGCTTCGAAATCATTTTCAAACTCTTGTTTTTCCGAATTCCAGTTTACTTTACGTCCTAAACGATATGAGATATTTCCCAAATGTGCAAAGCGGGCAATGTGTGCTCCGGTTTCAATATCACAATTAGGTTTATTCCCTGTTCTTATACAATCCAGAAAATTTTGAACGTGCAAATCCAAGCCATCTCCAACCGCATGATGCAATTCCACCCCATCATAACCTTCCTTAGCACTTGTACTTCTTGTTTCCGGGATAACCTCCCAACCATTTCGATCAACGACCAACGTACCAAATTCTCCCACAAAAGCAACACCATGCCCGCGACCTCCATAGTTGGCTCCATAAATTCCAATGGTATGATCCCAAATCAACCCAAAATCGCCAAAATCGAAAACAGCTGACATGGTGTCCGGTGTCTGCATGGCATCTTTTGGAAATGCATATTTTCCGCCCACGGCCGTTACCGACTTAGGCACATACTTATTCATCCCAAACAAAGCAAAATCGAGCAGATGAACTCCCCAGTCAGTCATTAATCCGCCGGCATAATCCCAAAACCATCGAAAAGTAAAATGAAACCTATTCTTATTAAAAGGTCGATCTGGAGCGGGTCCCAACCACATATTGTAATCTACTCCATCTGGAGCATCAGAATCAGCAACAACCGGAATAGAATTTTTCCAGCCAACATTAGACCAAGACTTTACAGACCGAATACGCCCGATATTTCCCGCATGCAAATATTCCACAGCATCATTCCAGTGCTGATGACTTCGTTGCCACTGCCCTATCTGAACCACATTTCCATATCGTTTTTGCGCAGCCACCATCACATTGCATTCCTCAATGGTATTTCCAAGAGGTTTTTCAACATAAACATGTTTTCCAACTTGCGAGGCATAAACCATAGGTAGACAATGCCAATGATCAGGAGTTCCAACAATTACCGCATCAATATCTTTATTATCAACAATCTGGCGGAAATCATTATATAATAAAGGTCGTTTACCAGTCAGCTTTTCAACATCTTCGGCACGTTTATCCAGTACTCGTTGGTCAACATCACAAAGAGCGATACATTCAACTTCTTTATTTTTTAAAAATGATTGGAGATCGCTGAATCCCATACCCCGGCATCCAATTAATCCAACAGTAATTTTTTCGTTTGGAGAGGCACAGCCCGCATTCATAATCGTTGGAAACGCTGCTATTCCGGCTGCAACTACTGCAGATTGTTTGACAAAAGTTCTACGGGTATTATCCATGTTTATTCTGTTAATTCGTTTTTTAAAATTGGCATAAAGATAATTGAAATGAATAAAAAGTGAATCAGAATAGTAGATTTCTAGCTAAAACTTTCCCATCCAATAAACATCCGCACAAAAGACAACTCGACCATGTTAATGGCTGTTGGATTAAATAAGATCATGGTGAAAACCCTGATCTTACTGGAAACAGTCATGCTTTCTCTAGTTGGAGGATTGTTCGGAATTGCATTGGGATGACTCCTGACGTTCTATTTCGGCTACCAAGGCATTCATTTGGGAACCTGATCAAAGGCCTACGAATCGATGGGATTCGACACGCTGGCTTATACCCAATTGCCATTTTATGTTTCCATGCAAATCGCATTAATGGTCATCGTTACCGGAATTATTGCGGCGATCTATCCGGCCATGAAAGCACTTAAATTAAAACCGGCCGAAGCCATTCGTATTGACCTTTAATAATTTCCATGAAAAAGCTTAACAACTAAAATCCGATTATCATGAACGTTACAGAAGTAAAAGACCTGAAAAAAGTATACAACAGCGCTGAAGTAAAAGTAAACGCACTAAATGGCATCGACCTAACCATCGAGAAAGGTGAATTTACAGCGATTGTCGAGCCATCCGGTTCAGGGGAAACTAACTTTTTGAATATGCTTGGGGGACTCGATTCTCCAACCAGTGGTGATATTAATATTTATGGCACCGAGATTGGAAAACTGAGCTCATCAAAATTTATTGACTTCAGGCTACAAAACATCGGTTTTGTATTTCAGGCTCACAACCTGATACCGGTTTTAACAGCACTCGAAAATGTGGAATTCATCATGCAAATGCAAGGAGTGGATAAAAAACAACGGCAGTAGCGCGCTAAAGACCTACTCATCCAAGTCGGACTTGGCGACCGGATTAACAATCGGCCTTCGAAACTTTCAGGTGGCCAGCAACAGCGCGTGGCGGTTGCCCGTGCACTAGCATCAAAACCAACCTTTGTGTTAGCCGATGAGCCAACTGCCAACCTCGATTCCAAGTCTACTGAGAATTTGCTGAGCATGATGGAAGAACTCAATAAACAAGAGGAAATCACGTTTGTATTTAGCACACACGATCATCGCGTTGTGAACAAAGCCCATCGAGTGATCACACTTGAAGATGGCAAAATAATTAGCGAAGATCGAAAAAACGAATAATCATGAGTCAACGGATTTTTCCCATTTTCTTCCTGTTTCTTATCAGCCTGTTCGCATTCAATGTCGAAGCGCAACCGAACAATCAACTGATCCAGCGTGCCACTTACCTCGATGCTTTCGAAAAGCAAGTGCTAATCGAACTCAATAAGGTGCGGGCAAACCCCGCTCAATACGCTGAAGAGAATCTGGAACCGCTATTAAAAGCTTTTGACGGTCGATTATTTATCTGGCCGGGGACTATCCCTATAAAAACCCAAGAAGGAGAAAAAGCACTGATTGAGTGCATTCGTGTCATGAAAAAACAAAAGCCATTGCCCTTACTATCTCCTTCGGAGGGCCTGAGCAAGGCTGCCAACATTTTAGTAAAAGAACAGCAAAAAACCGGAGCTATTGGTCATACCGGACGCCGAGGCTCCAACCCGCAAACACGAGTAGAACAGCTTGGAGATTGGGAAGGCAGGCTTGCAGAAAATATCACTTATGGCAACAACTCGCCTTTCCGGGTGGTTGTCAACTTGCTCATTGATGATGGTGTTCCTTCCAGAAACCACCGGAGAAACATTCTAGATACGGCATTTCGCACCATTGGAATTGCTGCCGGAGAACATCCAAAGTACAGCAAGATGTGCGTCATGGAAATGGCTGGCGGTTTTCAATCAAAATAAAGAACGCAATGAAACATTTCTACACACTTCTTTTGTTCATCGTTTTTGTGATATAGGCTTTTGCCCAAGAAAGAAACAGGACATTAAACGGCTACGTCAAAGAGCTGTTTATGTACTACACACCCGAGCAGCAAATTCCGGGTTTGAACTTAGATCACCACACAACAAGCACGATACATAACCGCTTCAATTTTATGTGGTATACCAGCAATGAGATTACAGTGGTGGCGGAAATGCGCAATCGCATTTTGTTCGGCAGTCTTATACAAAAATTTCCGACGTATCAATCAATCGTAGATGTTGACAAAGGTTATTTTGACCTATCGTTTGTACCAATAGACGGAATCGGTTAGTTTATGCACTCTGTGTTCGACCGAGCTTACATTGGGTTTTAGGGAACTGGCAGGTTCGTGTGGGCTGCCAGCGTATTAACTGGGGAACTAATCTGGTTTGGAATCCCAATGACGTGTTCAACTCCTTTTCTTATTTTGATTTTGATTAGAAGAACGCCCGGGAGCCGATGCACTGCGAGTACAGTATTATACCGGTATGACTTCGTCAGTAGAATTGGTCTACCAAATTGGGGAAAACGAAAACGAGATGGACTTAGCCGGGCTTTATCATTTCTCTCAATGGAGCTACGATTTTCAATTTATGGGAGGATGGGTAGGAGCTGACTACGTTATTGGCGCCGGATGGGCTGACGATATTCGAGGTGCGGGATTTCGGGGAGAGATCATTCATTTCATCCCCAGAGAAAACAATTCAGGCTCTGAAAAAGCGACCGTTGCGTCGACTTCTGCCGATTACACCTTACCGAGCTCTCTTTACTTCCACACAAGTGTGCTATACAATAGCCATGGAAAAAAGGGAAATGCTGGTAGAATTGCCCCTTTCTTCAATAATCAGCTGTCAGCCAAATACCTTTCGTTTGCGCAATATTCGTTATTCGGACAGTGCTCCTACTCCGTGACGCCACTGCTTTCTGCAAGCATTTCCGGCATTGTCAATCCCAATGATCGCTCGTGGTATTTTGCCCCATCACTGACTTATTCGCTGCAAAACAATCTGGAACTGATGGCCACCAGCCAGCTCTTTTTTGGCAAAAACAGTTCTGAGTTTAGCGACATCAGGCAATTGCTGTTTGCCCGTTTGAAGTAGAGTTTCTAGTAAGACAAAAGCCTACTGAACACTTACTGTGCTTTACTCTCCTAATCCTCCTTTCAATCGGCCGAATACAACAATTGTCAATGTGAAAAATTCCTCCTACTTTTGTCGCTCAATTATTGGATAAAATGGGTGAAAAGGTAGTTATCGGACTTTCGGGAGGAGTAGATTCCAGTGTGGCAGCGTACCTGTTAAAGCAACAGGGATACGATGTAATTGCACTGTTCATGGTGAACTGGCACGACCGGACGGGCGCCATTACAGGACACTGTACCTGGGAAGACGATGCCATGATTGCTGAAATGGTGGCCAAAAAACTCGATATGCCTTTTCATATTGTTGACCTGAGCAAAGACTATAAAACGCGGGTGGTCGATTACATGTTTGACGAATATAGCAAAGGACGCACACCTAATCCCGACGTACTTTGTAACCGCGAAATCAAGTTCGATATTTTTATGGATGAGTGCCTGAAGTTTGGTGCTGACTATGTTGCCACAGGACACTACTGTCAGAAAACGGAAATCGAAAAGAATGGACAGCACATCTACCAACTACTCGCCGGAGAAGATAACAACAAAGACCAAAGCTATTTTCTTTGTCAGTTAAATCAAAGCCAATTAAGCAAAGCACTCTTTCCAATTGGTCATATCGACAAACCCGAAGTTCGAAGAATTGCAGCTGAGCAGGACTTACCAACAGCAGCCAGAAAAGACTCTCAGGGAATTTGCTTTGTCGGGAAAGTTGATCTACCTACTTTTTTGCAACAACAACTGGAACCAAAAACAGGAAACGTAATTGAAGTGCCGGCAGAGTTTATGGCCAAAAAGAAAACGGTTGAAAAAACACCAAACAACTTCAAAAAACTATGTTTTGCTTACCCATATAAACCGTGGAACGGCAAAGTAATTGGAGAGCACCGTGGCGCGCACTTTTACACGGTAGGTCAACGAAAAGGCCTGAACATTGGCGGACATGACGAACCTCTATTTGTGCTCGGAACAGATGTCAATCGCAACATTATTTATGTAGGGGAAGGCACTGAACATCCCGGATTGTATCGTCCCGGACTATTTATTACAAATGAAGAAATCCACTGGATTCGTAAAGACCTGAAAATGGAGTATAGTGAAACCCGTAACTATGACGTGCGAATTCGCTATCGCCAACCGCTCGAAAAAGCAACTCTTTATCAGCAAGAAGAAGGAATTTATATCCTTTTTGAAAATGAACAACGAGGAATTACCGCCGGTCAGTTTGCAGCGTGGTATGATGGTAAGGAGTTGATCGGCTCCGGCGTGATCAGTTAGATTTTTCACCTGAATTATTCCTGTCTTAACGATTCTCCAAAAGCTTAACCTTTTTATATTGTAGATAATCAGCCATTTGATTAACTTTAATCTCACACGCTTGAACAAAAGCAGAACCTGCGGAGTTTAACTATTCAGAAAACAACCTGTAAAATCAATATTATGGCAGATTTATCAACCACCTATATGGGGCTAAAACTAAAAAACCCGTTAGTTTTAGG